>CACZQQ010000147.1 GCA_902783355.1 uncultured bacterium | reverse complement strand
GTGTACTTGGCCACGACGTGCGACAGCGCGGCAACCTGACGCTCCGAAAGCATGCCACGGCGCTGGAACTGGTCCTGCAGCGATTCCACGAACTGCTTGTCGTCGTAGGTGCGCCGCCCCCGCTTGACGGGCGGCTGCCACTCCTGGATGGCGGCCGCCTTTTCCAACAGACGGAGGCATACATCGCGCGGGGCGCCGTTCTCGATGGGCTCCCCGGCCTGATCGCCGTCCTCCTGCACAGAAGGCTTTGCGCCGGCGGCCTGCGCCAGGGCGGCGTAGTCGGGAATGACGGCCGCGTATTTGGCGGCCAGCTTCAGGACGGCGGCCACCTGCGCGGCGCTCAACGCATGGCTGACTTCCGCCTGCTTGACGATGGAACGGAAGAACCTGCCGTCGTCGTAGGTGCGCTTGCCGCGTTTGACTGCCTCCTCCCACTTCACCGTCTTCATGGCGTCAAGCAACGCCAGGAGGGGAGGCGTCAACGCATTCTCGGAAGGAGCCGCCTGCTCCTTCTCGCGGGCGGCCTCAAGGGCGGCGTTGCGACTGGCGACCTCGTCGGCGATGCCGAGCTGGCGTGTCAGCTGCGCCAGCGCCTCGCTCTTCGGAAGATACTTGGCGACCAAGGCGAGGATGGCGGCCAGCTGCCTTGCAGAGAATGGCTTGGGAGGCTTCGAGGTCAACTGCGCTTTCAGGCTGACGGCCAGCTTCCTGTCATCGTAGACGCGGCGGGCGCCCTGGCGCGGGGCCTCAAAGGGGAAGTCGTCCGTGCAGAGGAGGTCGAGGAGCTGGGCGGCCTTCTCCTGGCTGATGGCGTCCGGAACAGGCGGCACGCTGCCGCCAGAGGCCATCCAGTCCTTGAACTCGCCGTAGAACTGCTTGAGCATCTCCACCCAGTCCAGCTCGCCGTTCTCGACCTGGTCGAGTTCGTTCTCCATCTGGGCGGTGAAGCCTACTTCGAAGAGCTGCGGAAAACTACTCACCAGGTAGTCGTTGACCTTGAAGCCCAGCGGCGTCGGCTGAAGCGTCAACTTCTGTTTCTCGACATACTTGCGGTCGAGGATGGTCTTGACGATGGAGGCGAATGTGGAGGGACGGCCAATGCCGCTGGATTCCAGCGCCTTGACAAGAGACGCCTCGGAGAAGCGGCTGGGCGGCTGCGTGAAGCACTGCTCCTTCTCCAGCTGGCGGAGGCGGCAGGCGTCCTTGCCCTCCGCAATCAGGGCGGCCAGCGTTTTGCCGAAGAGATTCGGCAGGGAGCCGCCAGGCTGCTCCTCCTCGTTCTCACTGTCCAGGTCCTTGAAATTGTAAATCTTGGCGTAGCCGTCGAAGACGGTCTCGCGGGCGGCGGTCCGGAAGAGGCAGCAGAGCCCCTTGCCGGCGGGGGCGAGGCCGCACTGGTCCAGAGCCGGCCCCGTGGATTCGATTTCGATGGCGTGGTCGATCTGGCGGGAGGCCGCCATCTGACTGGCCACAAAGCGGTTCCAGATGAGACGGTAGAGCCTGAGCTGCATGGGCGACAGGACGTTGGCCAGCGAATCGGGCGTGCGGTTCACGTCAGTGGGCCGGATGGCCTCGTGGGCTTCCTGCGCGCTCTTGCCGGAGCGATAGTGGTTGGGCGTCGCCGGCACATAGGCGGGGCCGTAGGTGCGACGGATGTAGGCCAGGGCGGCACGTTGTGCCTCGGCGGCGATGTTCACCGAATCAGTACGCATATAGGTGATGAGACCCCCCGTGGTGCCCCCGTTGGTCTCGACGCCTTCGTAGAGCTCCTGCGCCAATTTCATGGTCTGGTTGGTGCCGTAGCGCAGGGAGCTGCCGGCCGCCTGCTGGAGGGTGCTTGTGATGAAAGGCGGTGGCGCGTGCTGCGTACGCGGCGTGTCGCTCACGCGCGCCAGCCGGTGCAAGGTCGTCGCCGCCTCCAGCGCCGTCGCCAGCGCATTGGCGGTCGCCGCGTCAGGCACTTCGGCCTTCGCGCCGTTCAGCTTGGTCAGCCGCGTCTTGAGGTGCACTTGCGGCGCCGCCTCGGGGGAGAACTCCGCATCCAGATTCCAATATTCAACGGGCTTGAAGGCCTGGATCTCGCGCTCCCGTTCCACGATCAGCCGCAGGGCGACGGACTGCACGCGCCCCGCGCTCGTGTCCTTCTCTACATTGCGCCACAGCAGGGGGCTTACCTGGTAGCCCACCAGGCGGTCCAGTACGCGGCGCGCCTGCTGCGCGTCCACCAGCGGCAGCTTGATGTCGCCGGGGTGCTTGAGCGCCTCCGTGATGGCCGCCCGCGTGATTTCATGGTACGCGACGCGCTGGAACGTGCCTTTTGTGCTGCCTTGAAGCAAGTTGCGCAAATGCCAGGCAATGGCTTCGCCTTCGCGGTCAGGGTCCGTCGCCAGGATGATGAGGCTGGCGTTCTTGGCGGCGCTCTTGAGACCGTGGATGACCTTCTTGCCATTGGGGGTCAATTCGTAGTGTGGCTTGAAGCCGTCGTTGATGTCCACGCCCATGTCCCGCATCGGCAAATCGCTGACATGCCCCATGGATGCCATCACCTCGGCGTCATTGCCCAGCAGCTTGCTGATGGTGCGCGCCTTGGCGGGGGATTCCACAATCATGAGGGTCTTCTGGTTCATTCTTTCCTTATTCCTTATTTAAAAGAGTAATTCTTGGTCGGTCGATCGCTTCACGCGTACGCGCTTTATAAATATACCCCGAAATCAGCTGTCGGCGACGGAAGAGCCGGATGGCAGGCGCGCTTTGCGGCGCGGATTGCGCTGGGCCTGCTTGCCCGGCAGCTGGCGGATCAGCTGCTTGATCTCCAGCGTGAGCAGCGTCCCCATCACCACAGAGGGCGGCATGTCGTCCAGCTGGCGTAGGAGGTCGTCGATGAAGACGGGCGAATCGCCCATCAACGTCCAGACGCGGTGTTCGGCCGGGGTGACCTCCACGTCGGCGGTGGAGGCTTCGGCGGCCGCGCTCTCCCGCTGCAGGCGGCGGTCGTCGAAGGAGGGCAGAAGTGAAAACTCTTCCAGGACGTCGTTGAAGCACTCCACCAGGCGCGCGCCGTCGCGGATAAGGGCGTGGCACCCCTTGAAATAGGGCGTGTCGGCATTGCCGGGGACGGCGAAGACAGTCCGCCCCTGCTCCAAGGCCTGGGCGGCGGTGATGAGGCTGCCGGAATTCAGGCCCGCCTGCACGACAAGCGTGCCGCGGGAGAGGCCGGAGATGATGCGGTTCCGCATCGGGAAGTTGCGTCTGTCGGGCCGCACATTGATGGGGAACTCGCTGACAAGCGCGCCGCCCGAGGCGGCAATCCGGTTGGCCAGGTCCGTGTTCTCGGACGGATAGATGTAGTTGAAGCCGCTTCCCAGGATGGCGAGCGTGCGGCCGCCGGCCGCCACGGCGGCTGTGTGGGCGGCCGTGTCGATGCCGCGCGCCAATCCCGACACCACCGTCCACCCTGAGCGGGCCGCCTCCGTCGCAAGGGCGGTTGCCATCTCCAGCGCATAATGCGTGGTGACGCGCGAGCCTACCATGGCGATGGATTGCGCGCTGGCCCGCAGGGCCGAAAGGTCGCCGCGCACATAGAGGCAGATGGGGGGATCGTGGATTTCCCGCAAGGCGACGGGGTAGCATTCGTCTTCAATGGTGACGATGTAGACGCCGGCCTGTTCGGCGAGGCGCAGCTCCCGTCCGATGTCGCAGAGGTGTCGCCAGTTATGGATGGTTTCGGCGCAATGGTGTCCGAAGTGCGGCAGACGCATGAGCGCCTCCACGGGGGCGTCAAGCGCCGTGCATGGATCGTTGCCAAAGGCCGACAGGAGCATCTGCGTGCGCATGGGCCCGATGTCGGGCAGGAGATTCAGGATGATGTATGCTTCGCGTCTGTTCATGCCGCCTACTGTAATGACATTTCCCGATAAGGCAAGCGAAAATCTCATAAAATCCCAGAACGCCTTGAAACGCATACGCTTTTTGCGGCGAAATTGACCTGTCGCGCCCCCTCCCCGCCGCGCCGTCCATGAAGGAATTTTCATAAAAAATGGCCTTTCCGGCTTGCAATCCCGCGATTCCGTGCCATATTATGGCCCGCGCCCGGCTCCGGGCGCACCCCGGCCCCCCTTTGCGGCGGGCCCAGCTCTTTGGAAGCGGAACAGTGCAATGCGACGTGCGGGGCCGTGCGAGCCTCTCGCCCGGCCCCGTCCAACGGGGCGCCGTTTCGTCGGCGCCCCCCTTGAGTTGAGTGAAGTTAACCTGAATCGCAGGTCGATTTTC
>CACZQQ010000146.1 GCA_902783355.1 uncultured bacterium | reverse complement strand
GGGAACGGCTGGACCTCTCGTTGAAAATCGCCTCCTGCAAGGCGTGCATCATGATTCCCAAAGCCTGGCTGCTGCTATTCCGCTCGCGCGAAATGAGAAAGGTGCCCGTGAAGATGCTTCCAGGCGCCATCGCCAAGAAGCCGACAGAGCAACTTCTTGAAAGCCAAGCAGGTACTGCGTTGATTACCTTCACGACAGGCAGCACGGGCATGCCAAAGGCTACCAAGCGCACACACCGCTTCCTGATGGAGCAGCAGCGGATTCTCGCAAAGGAAATGGACTTGCCGCGCGGCGCGGTCGACCTTGCGACGCTGCCGATTTTCGCCCTTGGCAATCTTGCCAGCGGACTGACGACGCTGATTCCCTCCTTCGACATGCGCCATCCAGGCCATTTCGCGCCAAGGCCCGTCATCGAGGAAGCCAAACGGCACAAGGTCGCCTCGACGTGCGCCTCGCCTGCTTTCTTTGAATGCCTGATGGGCGGCCTGAAGGCAGGGGAACTTCCTGAACTCAAGCATATTGCCACTGGCGGCGCAATGGTCGATCCCCTCTTCGCCGCAAGAATGCTGCAGGCCTTCCCAAATGCCCGCGCCACGGCAATCTATGGCTCGACAGAGGCGGAACCCATTGCCTCCCTGCCACTTGCGGAACTGGCGCAATGCCGCGGGTGCCTCGCCAACGGCCTCCCGACAGGCAAGGTCGTCCCTGAAATCGACATCGCCATCCTGCCCATGGAAACGACCATCAGGCACGAATATTCACGCGACGAATGGGACGGCCTGCGGCTGCCGGCGGAGAACATCGGCGAAATCTGCGTGGCCGGCCCCCATGTCCTCAAGGAGTATTTTGGCAATCCACAGGCGTTCCTTGAAAACAAGATACGCGTCGGCACGGAAATCTACCACCGCACAGGAGATGCCGGACGCCTCGACAAGGACGGCAATCTCTACCTCTACGGTCGCGTCTCCACCGCATTCAAGGACGGGGCGGGCCACTGGACTTTCACCATGCTTTGCGAAGTCCGCCTGAAATATCTGCCAGGCGTCCGCGCAGGCACCGTCCTGAAGATGCCGGAGGGCGTCACCGCCTTCCTCGAGACCTCCCTGCCCCGCCCCGAAGCGGAAAGGCTCATGGCCGAAAGCGGCCTCTCCTTCCAGCGGCTTGTCATCCTCAGCCACATTCCCCGCGACCCGCGCCATAACTCGAAAATCGACTATGGCGCCTTGCGGGAAATGGCCTGAACCGGCGAACCGGCGGCGCCCAAACTGGCCCACGTCGATTGCGGTTTTCCTGCGCTGCATCCGCAGGCGCCAAAAGTGACGCCTGCCCAGATTGAAGAACGCCTTTCATTTTTACCACACATTTCAAGCGGATTCCCCACATTCCTTCCCTTGATATTATTGGACAATGCGTTACAATATGGATGATTACCTTTTTCAAGCGTTTGTCTCTTCCTATTCACAAAAACCACACAAAGGAGTCCAACCATGCGAAAGAACTTCACGCTCATTGAACTGCTGGTCGTCATCGCCATCATCGCCATTCTGGCGGCGATGCTGCTGCCCGCGTTGGCGAAGGCCCGTGCGAAGGCCCGCGCCATCAGCTGCGTCTCCAACCTCAAGAATGACATGCTCGGCATGGCCATGTACGCCGACGAGAGCAACGGCCTCATGATGGTCAACTGCTACGCCAACGGCAACGGCTCGTGGGCCGACTGGCTGGTCTATGCCAAACTCACTCCCGACGGCGAAAACAAAATCCTGCTGTGCCCCGCCGTCAGCCACAGTGTCTTCCTCACCGAAGCCGGACACCGCTACGACGTCTATGGCAGCAACACGACTCCTGCCGACAGCTACTATTGGAGCGACGCGGGCGCGACGCGGGCCGGTTCCGGCTACCACAGGAACGCCGCCAGCGAGAACACGGCGACCTACTTCGACACCAAAATGATGACCAACCCCGGCAACATCTATATCCTCAGCGACAACGTCAATTCCACCAACGGTCGCCAGTTCTACGCCACATTCCGCGCCAGCGGCACCTACTGCCTCTCCTTCCGTCACGCCGGCCGTGGCAACTTCGGCATGGCCGACGGACATGTCGACAGCCTGACCCCCGACGGCTACATGGGGCTCATCGCCAGCGACTCCAAGGTCTATATCCCATCCAACTACGCCTGGTACTACTGCTTCGAGGACGACAAGCCCATCAACGGCCAAAGGTAGGATTCGCCCCCTGACCTTTGCCTCCCCATCCAGGAGATCGACAATGTCCCAACGCCCCCTTCTGCTTGCTCTGACCGCCCTGCTGGCCGCCTTCCTCTGCCTGACGGCATGCGCCGCACCCGCACAGAAGCCCCTGGTGGCCGCCACCGTCGATTTCCTGGACTACGCGATGGACGACGCCGCAGACGACGAACCCTTCTATCCCGTTGAGCGCTACGAGAAGCGGCTGGCGGAGCTGGCCGCCTGCGGCATCAAGAAAATCTATCTTCGTGTAAATATTTGCGGCTTAACACTTTATCCAACAAAAATCAGCTGGCAGTACGGCGCATACGGCAACATCCATTTCAGGCTGCCCAAGCAAAGCAGGCGGCTCGTCGGCACGCTGGCGCGCTGGAATCCGCTCACGG
>CACZQQ010000145.1 GCA_902783355.1 uncultured bacterium | reverse complement strand
GAGGTCAACAAGGCCTTCTACGACGGCCTGCAGCGCGCCGGCACGGGCGTGCGCCTCATCACCTACGCATGGGCGTGGCAGCCGGACTGGCTGGACGAGATCATCGGCAACCTGGGCGAGGGCGTGAGCGTCATGTCGGTCAGCGAGAGCCTGATGCCGACCGACGTGCTGGGCGTCAAGAGCCGCGTGCGGGACTACACCATCTCGAAGGTGGGCCCCGGCGAGGTCAGCCGCCACATCTGGGAGCTGGCGCGCGCGCACGGCCGCTCCTGCGTGGCCAAGATCCAGACCAATGTGAGCTGGGAACTTTCCGCCATGCCGTATCTGCCTGTGCCCGATCTGGTCGAGCGCCATCTCAAGAACCTGCGCGAATGCGGCGTGGACGGCCTCATGCTCGGCTGGACGCACGGCGGCGCCCCCGGCGGCAACCTGCCGCTGCTCAGCTGCTCCAAGGAGCGCCTCGCCCAGTTCCTCTTCGGCGACGACTGCCAGCAGGCCGTCCTCAAGGCCTGGAGCATCTTCTCCGACTCCTTCGAGAAGTACTTCCCCATCTGGGGCTGCACGCCGCTCTACAACGCGCCGCAGAACTACGGCCCCGTCAACCTTCTCTACACGAAGCCCACCGGCCGCAAGTCCACCATGATCGGCTTCCCCTTCGACGACCTGCCAGGCTGGCGCGGCGGCCACCGCCCCCCCAACGACAAGGGCCCCTTCAAGCCCGGCGAGGACGGCTTCCCCGAAGACCTCTTCCAGAAGGCCTTCGACCTGCTGGGCAGCGAATGGCAGAGGGGGCTCGACATCCTGACGGCGCTGCCGAAGCCCGCCGACGCGCGGCAGGCCGCCCATCTGGCCGAACTCATCACCATCGCCGACGCATGCCGCTGCCACTTCCAGGCGGCCGCCAACCAGATCGCCTTCGTGCGCGCCCGCAAGGCGGGCCGTCTGGACAAGGCGGTCGTGCAGAAGGAGCGCGCCGAGGCCATCCGCCTGCTGGAACTCTTCCACCGCGATTCGCGCCTGGGCTACGAGGCCAGCAACCATTACTACTACACCGAGAACGATTTGCTGGAAAAGGTCCTCAACTGCGACTGGGTCATGGCACAGTAGGAGATGTTCACCGACGCGACATTGGAGACGCCCTTGGCGCAAGACGGCCTGGCCGTCGCCTTCGTGAAGGGCGCCGCGGCCGACCGCGAGGGCGTCCTGCGCGCGCTTCAGAGGCCGGGGGAGGGCGCCGCACGCGTCTTCAAGGACGATGCGCAGCGGCTTGTCTTCCGCGCGGAGACCGCCCGCGGCCCCGTCCTGGTCAAGCATTTCCGGCTGCCGCGCCTGAAGGACAGGCTGCGCGTCGGCCGCTTCGCGAAGGCGGAGTATCTGGCGCACAGCCGCGCCCTGGCGAAGGGGCTTCCCTGTCCGGCGCTGCTGGCCGCCTACGAATGCCGCTCCCGCTGGGGCCTCTGCCGCGCCTGCGGCCTCGTCTACGAGTTCCTGGAGGGCTTCCGCGACATCGCGCAGGGCGAGACCGCCCTTGCGGCCGAGATGGTCGCACGCCTCAGCCGCGCCGGAATCAACCACGCGGATTTCGTCCGCACGAACGTGATGGTCAACGACGCGACGGGCGAGACGCGCCTGATCGACTTGGAGAATTCGACGGCGGTCCTGCCGGGGGCGATCGAGGCGCCGCTGATGCAGACGCAGCGCTTCATCGAGTTCGGCGGCCTGGGCTTCGGCCATCCGGAGAGCCAGGCCTTCATCGCGCAGGTGCACGCGGCCCTCAAGACGCCCCTGCCGCTGGAGGATTTCCGCGCCTGCGTGGAACTCCTGCTGAAGCGCCACCGCTCCCGCAAGGAGAGGCGCCTCCTGCGCCTGCCGCCAGAGGTGCGCGCGATTTTTGATCCTTTGTACTGAATAAGATAGATGAGCATCTGGACGACAATCCGCTATCATTGGCTTTGGTTCAACTGGCGGCGGCGTGTGCATCGCCGTCGCGGGCCGAAGCTGTGCGTCGGCAATCTGCCGGCCTTCTTCCGCACGCTCAACGAGCGCGGCGTCGCCTATGTCGTCCTGCGGTGGTTCGACAAAGTGCCGATGGATGCGGCGGCCGAGCGCGCCTATGCGGGCGACTTGGACATCATGGTCGACTCGCGCTCCTTCCGCGACCTCTGCCGCGCGGTGGCAGAGCATCCGGGCAGGATCAAGATCGACCTCTATTCGGAGGGCGTCCAGATGGGGACAGGCTATGCGCGCATGCCCTACTATCCGCCGCCCAAGGCGCTGGAGATCCTGTCGGGGCGCGTCCTCCACGAGAAGGGCTTCTATGTGCCGTCCCCCGCCGCCTACCTGCGTTCGCTGTGCTACCATCTGACCTACCACAAGGGCATCCTCTCCGGGTTGCCGACGGGGCTTGACGGCGGCGTGCCCAATGCCGTGGCGAACAAGCACGACATCATCGGCGAGCTGCGCCGCGCGGCGGCCGAGGCGGGCGAGGAACTGCCGTCGGAAATCACGCTTTTCAGCCTCCACGAGTGGCTGAAGGCGCGCTACTGGAACATGCCCTACGACCTGCTGGCCCACTGGGGCAAGCCCAACGAATGGCACCAGCTCCTTCGGCGGCATGAGGAGGCGCATCTGAAGGAACAGCTCGGCGGCCTGCACGACATCATCGTCTTCATGGTCCGCGAGGACGCCGTGCAGCAGGGCGCCGACGGCGTCATCATCGACCGCCTCCGCCAGAAGTTCGCCATCCTGGACGAGGTGCGTCTGGACGGCGAGGCTGTGCGGCGCGTCCTGAACGAGACGCGCGGCGCCGACTGGACGAAGCACAAGTCCACCCTGATGATTCCGCCGGTGATCGCGGTCGTCTGCCATGACCCTGCGCCCGTCCCTGTGCCGCCGGGGAGCAAATTGGGCAAGATTCACTTCAACGTGCACAACAACAACGTCTTCTACAAGCACGAGCTGCGGGCGTGGCTGGAGACGCGCTATCCGGGGGCTTCTGGCAACTTCCTGCACGGCAGCGACAACGACATGGAGAGCACGGCCTACCTGCTGGCGGTCTACGGCGACGAGGGCTTTGCGGCCGCCCGCGAAAAACTGCTTGCGAAAATGCACGCCTTGCCTGCCAAGTAGAAAAAAGCGGATATATTAAGCGCTGGTCACGTCGCGGTCTCTGGAACCTGGCGGCAAGGTGATTGTGAACCGGGTCAGATGGGGAACCAAGCAGCCCTAAGCAAGCAACTTGGGCGCCAGTCATTCCGGTCTCCGCGGCGTGGCCTTTTTTGTTGCAATTAATAATTGATGATAAGGATGAAGGAGGCACAATGGCCTATCAGGTATTGGCACGCAAATGGCGCCCGCAGACCTTTGCGGAGGTCGTGGGGCAGGAGCATATCGCCCGCACGCTGAAGAACGCCATCCTGAACAACCGCATCGGCCAGGCCTACCTCTTCGTGGGATCGCGCGGAATCGGCAAGACGACCTCCGCGCGCATCTTCGCCAAGGCGCTCAACTGCCCCAACAACAAGGACGGCGAGCCCTGCTGCCAGTGCGAGAGCTGCCAGGAGATCACCGCCGGCCGCTCCATGGACGTCATCGAGATCGACGGCGCCAGCCACAACAAGGTGGAGGACATGCGCGACATCCGCGAGCAGGTCCAGTACGCCGCCAAGAGCAAATACAAGATATTCATCATCGACGAGGTCCACATGCTGACCTCCAGCGCCTGGAACGCGCTGCTCAAGACCCTTGAGGAGCCGCCGCCCCACGTCAAGTTCCTCTTCGCCACCACGGAGCCCCACAAGGTCCTCCCCACCATCATCTCCCGCTGCCAGCGCTTCGACCTGCGCCGCATCCCCGTCCCCCTCATCGTCGGACGCCTCCGCCAGATCGCCGACGCGGAGCACATCTTCGTGGAGGAGAAGGCGCTGACCGCCATCGCCCGCGCGGCGGACGGCGGCATGCGCGACGCGCAGTCCATCTTCGACCAGATCATCGCCTTCTGCGGCGGCATGAGCGAGGCCGACACCATCCGCGAAAAGGATGTCGTCGATGTCTTCGGCCTGGCCTCCGCCTCCGAACTCTACGAACTGGCCGCCGGCATCTTCACCAACGACCTGCCGCGCGCGCTCGATGTCGTCATCCGCGTCGCCGAGGCCGGCCGCAACCTCGAACGCCTCTTTGAAGACCTTGTCGAATACATCCGCAACCTCATGCTCGCGGGCATCTGCAAGGACGCGGAGCGCTTCCTGGAAGTCAGCCAGGACCAGCTGGCCGAGATGAGCGCCACCGCCGCCAAGATTCCGAGAAGGCTTCTGCAACGTGTTCTGGCGCAACTAGTTGCGTCTGAAAGAATGTTCGCCGGCGCGATGAACAAGCGCATCGCGCTGGAGGTCGTTATCACGCAGGTGGTCACGGAAGTCCATAGCGCCACGCTCGACGATGTGCTCACCCACATCAACGCTGTCAGCGGCTTGATTCCGAAGGAACAGCTCCAGATGGCGGCTACGCCCGTGCTGCCCGCAAAGGAGCTGCCGCCGCAAAATGTGTCGCGCGCCGAAGCGGCGGCCCCGGTTGCTCCGGCGGCTCCGGAAGCTCCGGTTGCTCCGGAAAATCCGGAAAATCCGGAAAATCCGGAAGCTCCGGAAGCTCCGGAAGCTCCGGAAGCTCCGGAAAATCCGGAAACTCCGGAAGCTCCGGCGGCTCCGGTTGCTCCGGAAACTCCGGTTGCTCCGGAAACTCCGGTTGCTCCGGTTGCTCCGGTTGCTCCGGCGGGCGGCAGCCAGTACCGCAAGGCGTCTCAGGAGGAGTTTGCCGAGATGTGCAAGTCGGAGGCGGCGCAGAACATCCGCCGTCAGTTCAATGCGGAGCCCTTTGACGCGCGCATCAAATTGTCCTGATTGCAATGCAAGTCCCTCTTCCTCAATCGCTTGAACGGATTGCGCAGCATCTGGGGCGTCTGCCGGGTGTCGGCAAGCGCAGCGCCTTGCGGAGTGCGCTCGCCTTTTTGAAGTGGACCGATGCGGAGCTGGCGGATTTCGCTGGAGAGCTTTCGCATCTGCATGAGCGCGTCCACAAATGCACGGAATGCGGCAATCTGACGGACGGCGACCTGTGCGCGGTCTGCGCGTCGCCGACGCGCCGCCGCGACCAGCTGTGCGTTGTGGAGCAGGCTGTCCAGATCCAGTCCTTTGAGGATTCAGGCAGCTACAACGGCCTCTACCATGTCCTCGGCGGCCGCATCTCGCCCCTTTCAGGCGTCGGGCCGGACGAGCTGAGCATACGGCGCCTGCAGGAGCGCCTGGCGGCAGGCGGCTTCGCCGAACTCATCCTGGCCACAGGCATGGACGTGGAGGGCGAGGCGACCGCCCACTACATCGCCGACCTCCTGCGTCCCACGGGCGTCAGGCTTACGCGCCTGGCCTCCGGCATTGCCGTCGGCAGCAGCCTCGGCTATGCCGACGCCCCCACCATCGGCCGCGCCCTCTCGGGCCGGCAGCCCCTGTAGTCCTTTCCCCTCATACCTAACTGTACACCGTTCTTAAGGAAAACCGTCATGTCGAAATCAGTTCTTCTTCTAGGCGACGAGGCGTTTGCGCAAGGCGCCATCGACGCTGGCGTCTCCGGTTGCTATGCCTATCCGGGCACGCCCTCCACGGAAATCATGGAGTACTTCCAGGGCTCGCCCGAGGCGGCCTCCCGCGGCCTCCACCGCGAATGGTCGGCCAACGAGAAGGCGGCCATGGAGGAGGCCATCGGCGTCAGCTTCATGGGGCGCCGCGCCATCGTCTGCATGAAGCATGTCGGCCTCAACGCCTGCGCGGACGGCTTCATGAACTCCGCCATCACGGGCGCCAACGGCGGCCTTCTGGTCGCCGTCGCCGACGACCCCTCCATGCACTCCTCCCAGAACGAGCAGGACTCCCGCTTCTACGCCAACTTCGCGATGATTCCCGCGATGGAGCCCTCCAGCCAGCAGGAGGCCTACGAGATGCCCGCGCATGCCTTCCGCCTCTCGGAGGAGCTGGGCACGCCCGTGCTGATCCGCCTGACGACGCGCCTATCCCACTCCCGCGCCGACACGCGCATCGCCGACGAGAGCCGCGCCGAGAACGCCGTCAATCCCGCGCCTGATCCGCGTAATTATATCCTGTTGCCCGCCAATGCGATACGCAATTACGCGAAACTCTGCGACAAGCAGGGCGCCTTCCTGAAGGCCAGCGAGGACTCCCCCTTCAACACCTACTTTGACGGCGCCGACAAGTCGCTGGGCATCATCGCCACGGGGCTGGCCTACAACTACGTCCGCGAGGCCTTCGGCGGCCTCTGCCCCCATCCCCTCCTGAAGATTTCGCAGTATCCCATGCCTGTGGAGAAGATCCGCCGCCTCATGGACGAATGCAAGGAGATTCTGGTCGTGGAGGAGGGCATGCCCTTCGTCGAAGGCCTCCTCAAGGGGCCGCTGGGCAACGCGCGCATCCACGGCCGCCTGGACGGCGCCCTGCCGCGCTGCGGCGAGCTCAACACGCGCCTCGTCCAGCTTGCCTGCCATCTTGAGGTCGCCGAACTGCCCGCCGCCTCCGACTGCGTCAGGCCGCGGCCGCCGCGCCTCTGCGACGGATGCCCCCACGTGGACACCTACAAGGCCCTCAACGCGGCGCTGGCCGACCTGGGCGGCGACGCGAAGGTCTTCGGCGACATCGGCTGCTACACGCTGGGCGCGCTGCCGCCCTACAACGCCATCTCCTCCTGCGTGGACATGGGCGCCTCCGTCACGCTGGCCAAGGGCGCGGCGGACGCCGGCCTGAAGTATCCCGTGGCGGTCATCGGCGATTCCACCTTCACGCATTCGGGCATGACCGGCCTGCTGGACGTCGTGTGGGAGAAGAAGCCTGTCACCGTGGTCATTCTCGACAACCTGACGACCGGCATGACGGGCGGCCAGGCCTCCATCGGCGGCGGCCGCGTGGAGGAGATCTGCAAGGGGCTCGGCGTCGCGCCTGAACACATCCGCGTCATCACGCCGCTGCCCAACAGGCACGACGAGAACGTCAAGATCATCCGCGAGGAGGTCGAGTACGCGGGGCCGTCGGTCGTCGTCGCCCGCCGCGAGTGCATCCAGACCCTCCGCCGCAAGCGTGCTTAACAACTTCCACAAAAGCGAGATACACCCATGAAATGTGACATCGTTCTAGCGGGCGTCGGCGGCCAGGGCATCCTGACCATCGCCGCCATCATCGGCAAGGTCGCCGTGGAGCAGGGCCTCCATGTGAAGCAGTCCGAAATCCACGGCATGTCGCAGCGCGGCGGCTCCGTCTTCTCCCACCTGCGCCTCTCCTCCGAACCCATCGACGCCGACCAGATTACGGACGGCGCCGCCGACATCGTGCTTGCCATGGAGCCCATGGAGGCCATGCGCTACATCCGCAGCCTCTCGCCCAACGGCGTGATGATTGTCAACGCGACGCCTGTCGTCAACATTCCGAACTATCCGGATCTGGAGGCGCTTCTGGCGCAGATCCGCGCGCTGCCGCGCCATCTGCTCTTCGACGGAGACGCCATCGCCAAGGGGCTCGGCAACGCGCGCTCCGTCAACATCGTCCTTTTGGGCGCCATCTCCAACCACATCCCGCTGGATCCGCAGCTCTTCCGCGACGCGGTGGCCGCGCGCTTCGCCAAGAAGGGCGACGCGGTCGTCCAGCTGAACCTGCAGGCCTTCCAGGCCGGCCGCGAGGCCAAATAGGGGAGGGCGCATCATGCCGCTGACACGGATGGACACCCTTCTGGCGGAGGCGCGCGCCAAAGGCTATGCCGTCGGCGCCTTCGAGTGCTGGAACAGCGACAACATCCACGGCATCGCGCGGGCGGCCGCCGAGACGGGATGCCCCGTCATCTTCCAGGCGAGTCCCGCCGAATACGGCCTCATGGGCGGCCCCGACGTCCTCAAGGCCATCGTGGACACGTACGTACATAAGTACAATGTCACGGCGGCGCTCCATCTGGACCACGGCTCCACCATCGAGCATGTCCGCGAATGCCTCGCGGCCGGCTTCACCTCCGTCATGCTGGACGCCTCCACGCTGCCCTATCGCGAGAACTGCGATCTGGCGCGCGAGACATGCCGCCTGGCCCATGCGCAGGATGTCTCCGTGGAGGCCGAGCTGGGGCATGTGGGCGGCGCGGCGGAGGGCGGCGTGGCCGCCGAATCCGCGCTGACGGTGCCCGACGAGGCGGCGCGTTTCGTCGCGGAGAGCGGCGTGGACTGCCTGGCGGTCGCCATCGGCACGGTCCACGGCGACTACCGCGGCAAGCCGGAGCTGCGCCTGTCGCGCCTTCAGGAGATCGCCTCTCGCGTGTCGGTGCCGCTCGTGCTGCACGGCGGCAGCGGCACGCCGCCCGACCAATTGGCCAGGGCCATCGCGCTGGGCATCGCCAAGATCAACATCTGCACGGAGATCGACAAGACGTACATCGCCGCCGTCAAGGAGGCGGAATTGCATCTAACTCCTTCAGTTCCAGGGAATTACTACAAACCAGCGGTTGCGGCCGTCGCGGCCCATGTGGCGCGTCTCATCCGCCAGTTCAGAGGAGAAG
>CACZQQ010000144.1 GCA_902783355.1 uncultured bacterium | reverse complement strand
TTCAGGCGCGGCAGAGTTCGCGCGTCACGGCGGAGAGGTTGGCGGCGGCCGGCTCGTCGCAGAAGGTGGCGCAGTCGGGATGGAGGCGGATGATGGAGGCGGGATGCATGGGGGAGAGTTCGCCCTCGAAGGTGATCTGCATGGCGTAGGCTTTGCGCGCGTCCGGCACCGTGTTCACGATGCGGCGGCTCTTCATGATCTGGCGGGGCGACATGGAGACGGCGCGCTTCGGCACATCCCCAAGCGTCTTGAACCAGCCTTCCCCCAGCTGCTGATGGCGGCATACATCGTCTAGATCCACAACAAGATAGGGTCTCTCTGTCGCGAAGTCGGCGGGCGGGTCGTTGAAGGCGATGTGGCCGTTTTCGCCGATGCCGATGCAGCAGACGTCGATGGGATGGGCGGTGATGTCGGCGTCCAGACGCGCGATGGCGCCCTCCAGGTCCGCCGCGTCGCCAGGCACGAGGAAGGCCGCCTTCAGCGGCTTGGGCAGCTTCGCCATCACGCGTTCGCGCATGTATTTGCGGAAGCTGGCGGGATGCGTCTCCGGAAGCCCGACGTACTCGTCCAGGTGGAAGAGCGTGACGCGGCCCCAGTCGATGTTCGGAGATTGCACAAGCGCCTCCAGCATCTGGAACTGGCTGGCGCCCGTGGCCAGAATGATGTTCGCCTCGCCCCGCGCCGCAATCGCCTCGCGGATGCCGTCCGCCGCATACGCCGCAGCCGCCGCGCCCATCGCCTCGCGCGTGGGATAGATCTGCAAGGGTTTCAACATGCCTGTCTCCTCAAATCCGTTGGCTAAAAGTGGAAGTGCTCTTGAAAGTCTGTAGAATATAACGCCTCATTCGGTGGCGTCCCCAACTTCCCGCATCGTAAAATTCCAGGCGGAAATCTGCGCCCGCGCACGCAATGCACGCCCTTGCCAATGTATATTCTCTGCGTGTCCCATCCGTCCCACGGCCTCGCCTTCAGCGACAGGCCCTGGCGGGGGAAGTCTGCTGCTAAAGGCAAAAGAATGGGACAGATGGGACAGATGGGACATAAGGGGCAGAACACCAAGCCCCTGTCCCACAAGTCCCACAAGTCCCACGGCCTCGCCTTCAGCAAAAAAGCCTTCCAAATAAAACAAGAGAAACCATGTCCGAAAACCTTCCTCGCATTCCGCAGGCGCGCCTGCGTGCCTTCTGCGAAACGCTCTTCCGCGCGGGCGGCATTCCGTCCGGCGACGCGGCCACCATCGCCGAGGCGCTCGTCCGCACCGACATGCGCGGCATCCACTCCCACGGCGTCATCAGGGCGGCCCGCTATCTGGACTGCATCCGCGCGGGCGGCATCAAGGCGGCCGCGACGCCCGTCGTCCTGCAGGAGTCTCCTGCGACAGTGGCGCTGTCGGCGGAGGGCGGGCTTGGCATTCCCGCCGCGGCGAAGGCGAACCAGATGGTCATCGCGAAGGCGAAGAAGTGCGGCGTCGCCGTCGGCACGGTCAGCCACAGCGACCACTACGGCGCGGCGGGCCTCTACGCGCTGGCGTGCGCGGACGAGGGCCTCGTCGGCTTCTCCATGAGCAACACATGCCCGCTGGTGGCGCCCTTCGGCGGCGCCAAGGCGACCATCGGCAACAACCCCTTCAGCTATGCGGCCCCGGGCGGCAAGTACCGCGCCGTCCTCTTCGACATCTGCATGAGCGTCGTGGCCAGCGGCAAGATGATCATCGCGGCCGCCAACGGCGAGAAGATCCCCTACGGCTGGCTGCTGGATGCGCAAGGCCGCCCCACGGACGACCCCAACGCCATCTACCACGACGGCATCCTGCTGCCCTTCGCCGCCCACAAGGGCTACGGCTTCGCCATGATGGTCGAACTCCTCAGCGGCGTCATGGCCAACGCGGGCATCACGGAGGACGTCAATTCGTGGAACACCATCCCCGGCAGGGACGCCAACACGGGCCACTGCTTCATGGCGGTCTCCCCTGAATTCTTCGGCGGGCTGGACAGCTTCCGCAAACGCACGGACCTGCTCATCGAACGGATGAAGGCGACGCCTCCCGCCGAAGGCTTCGACTGCGTGCGCTACCCAGGCGAGATCGAATTCGCGAAGGAGGCGGACGCGGCGGCGAACGGCGTGCCCGTGCCCGAGGCCTCCCTGGCGGAGCTGCGCCGCGCGGCGGGCCTCCTGTCACTCTCCACGGCTGAACTGGAAGAAAAAGCATAATCCAAGCCCCCGAACATCCATCCAACGACCATGCAACTCTCCATCACCTCCGACTACTGCAACAGCGACGGCCTCGGCCGCGACTACCTCCGCCTCATCGCCGAGGCCGGATTCACCCACATCCACTGGTGCCAGAACTTCGCCGACGACTACATCTACAGCGACAGCGAAATCGCCGCCGTCAAGGGCTGGCTGAAGGAATACGGCCTGCGCCTGCTGGACGTCCATGCCTCGCACGGCGTCCAGAAGTTCTGCTGGTCGGAGGAGGAGTATGTGCGCAAGGCGGGCGTGGATCTCGTCGCCAACCGCATCAAGCTGTTCCGCGAACTGGAAGGCGAGGGCTGCGTCATCATCCATCCGCACATGCGCCTGCGCGAAGGCCCCGACGACAAGCTGCGCGCCGACTGGAACAGGCGGGCCGACCGCCTCTTCCCGCAGATGTGCAAGAGCATCGAGGAGCTTGAGCCGATGCTGCGGCGGGAGAATGTCCGGCTGACCTTCGAGAACGCCGGCGGCGACACCTACGAGACGCACGACGCCCTCATGGCGCGCTTCTCGCCCGACATCGTCGGCATCACCTACGACTGCGGCCACGGCAACCACTGCAACGGCGTGAGCAATCTCAAGCAGCTGGACGACATCGCCGCCCGCAAGGAGCGCCTCTACGCCCTCCATCTCAACGACAACAACGAATACGCCGACCAGCACCAGCCGCCCTTCTACGGGACGGTGGACTGGCAGAAGCTGCTGCGGATCATACGAAAGGCGCCCCACGTGGCGGCCAAGCCGCTGCAGTTCGAGATCACCATGCGGGCAACCCCCTTCGTCCACACGAACGATCCCGCCAATCCGCCCGAATGCGCCCAGCGCGCCTTCCTCGCGGACGCCTATCAGCGCTGCCGCCGCGTCGCCGAAATGTACGAGGCGCTGGGATCTGACGCATGGTAACGGAAGGAAACCACGGCATGGGAATGACGGCGGCGCCCGCGCGGTGGTGGTCGGCGGAGGCGGAGGGCGCCGTGCGCTGCGGCCTCTGTCCGCGCGCCTGCCGCATTCCCGCAGGCGCGACGGGCTACTGCGGCGTACGGCTCAACCAGGAGGGGCGCCTCGTCAGCCTCTCCTACGGACACCCCGTCTCGATCGCCATCGACCCCATCGAGAAGAAGCCCCTGCGCCATTTCCTGCCGGGGACGCGGGTCCTCTCCCTCGGGACCTTCGGCTGCAACCTCGGCTGCCTCTTCTGCCAGAACCACACCCTCTCGCGGCAGACCTATCCATTGGCGGGCACGTTGCGGACGGTCTCCGCGCAGGAGATCGTCCACCTCACGCAGCGGGAGCGCTGCCCCTCGCTGGCCTTCACCTACAACGAGCCGGCCGTCTTCGCCGAATACGCCGTGGACATCGCGCGCCTCGCGCGGCAGGAGGGCCTCAAGACGGTGCTGGTGAGCAACGGAATGATTTCCGACGCGGCGTCGGACGAGCTCTACCCCCTGATCGACGCCGCCAACATCGACATGAAGGGCTTCTCGGAGGCCTTCTACCGCGAAATGTGCGGCGGCAGCCTGCGCCCCGTCCTCGGCTCGCTGCTGAAGCTGAAGCGGCTGGGCGTCCATCTCGAAATCACCACGCTGGTGATTCCAGGCAGGAACGATTCCGACGAGATGACCAATGACTGGCTGGACTGGGCGGAGGAGAACCTCGGCCGCGAGACAGTGCTTCACTTCAGCGCCTACTTTCCCGCCTACCGCTGCCGGATTCCCGCCACGCCCGCCGCCACGCTCCACCGCATCCGCACCCTCTGCCGCGAACGCGGCTTCCACAACGTCTACCTGGGGAACATCTGACATGCAAAACGATTTCACGGCAAAGTCGGTCCGGCCGGCGACGGCGGCGGGCAGGTTCTACAGCGGCGCCCCCGAACGCCTGCGGCGCGAGGTGGAGGCGTATCTCGCCGATGCGCCCCAATACGACGGCGGCGGCGAAATCTGCGCGGCGGCGGTTCCGCACGCAGGCTACCCCTATTCGGCGGCCATCGCCGCGCCTGTATTTAAATCCTTGCAATGCAATAAGTTAGATACAATCGTCATCATCGGGCACGATTTCGGCCGGATGGCGCCTGGCGTCATCGCGGTCCTGCCCCGCTACACCCACTACCAGACGCCCCTGGGCGAGGTGGAAGTCGATTGCGAACTATGCAATTTGTTGATAAACAAAGATTTGCGTATTATCCAGAATGACCGCGTCCATCTTCAGGAGCACACGGTCGAGGTGCAGCTTCCCTTCCTGCAAGTGATTGGCTTCCAAGGGAAAGTGCTTCCCGTCCTCTTCGGCGAAGTGACGGCGGAGCACTGCCGCCAATTCGCGCGGCTGCTGCGCGACTGCCAGGGCGGCAGGAGGCTCTTCGTGCTGTCGAGCACGGACCTGTCGCACTACCCCGCCAATGCCCTCGCCCGCACGCTGGACGCGCACACCGTGGAGCTTGCCGCCGCCTTTCGGCTCGAAGCGCTCTGCGACTGGAAGAACGGCGGCGAGTGGGAGGGGAAACCCGACGTGGAGACGCCCATCTGCTCCGCAGGAGGCCTCGGGACCGCCATGGCGTGGGCGCAGGCGGAGGGCGCGACCCGCTGCGCCGTGCTCAAGCGCGGCAATTCAGGCGACGCCCCCGGCGCGGACACGCGCAGCGTCGTCGGCTACGCCTCCCTCCTCTTCTGCCGCGAGATGCAGGACGACTTCTCCGTCTCGCCGCAGAACCAGGCGCTCCTGCTGGAGACCGTGCGGGAGACGCTGCGCGAAGGGGTCGAGGGGCGCCGCTTCAACCCGCCCTGCCCGCAGGACGCGGCCCTGCAGGCCCCCGCCGCGGTCTTCGTGACCCTGCACGCCCACGGACGCCTCCGCGGCTGCATCGGGACCCTCGCGGCGCAAATGCCCCTCTATCAGGCCGTGGCGCAATATGCCTATGCGGCGGGCTTCGGCGACCCGCGCTTCTTCCCGCTGGACAAGGAGGAACTGACGGGGCTCGACTGCGAAGTCTCCGTCCTCTCGCCCCTGCGGACCGTGCGCTCCGCCGACGAAATCCTCCCCGGCAAGCACGGCGTGGTCGTGACGCGCGGACGCCGCAGCGGCGTCTTCCTGCCGCAGGTGTGGGAGCAGCTGCCGCGCAAGGAGGACTTCATGTCCTATCTCTGCGCGGAGAAGGCGGGCCTGCCCGCCGACGCATGGAAGGACGCGGAGACCACGCTTGAGGTCTTCACCGTCTTTGCCTTCCAGGCCGCGATGGAGACGGGCGGACAAACCCGCCGCGCCGCCTGCCCCGCAGGGTGAAAGGCCGGATGCGGAAAACGTGGAGGAGGCCCGCCACGCCGATGTCCGGGCCAATGGCATTGCCCATTGCATGCCGGAGCCCGGCTCGACGGGCTGCGCGCGACGAGAACGGTGCCTCTGGCCTGGATGCCGAGGGGAAGCCCCCAAAACGCCTCGAAACTAGGCTGAGACGCTGGAGAAACCGACCTCGTATGCTACATTATGACAGTGGCATTGTCTGGAATGTCCGGTCCCTGGGCCGGCATTGTCGTAGAACGTTTCTTTGTTTTGTGTTTGCATGATGGGGCGAGTTTTCTTTGTTTCGGGGATAGACACGGGAGTTGGAAAGACAGTCGTAACAGGTCTTCTGGCAAGATGGCTGCTGCATCATGGATACCGTGCCATCACCGTCAAGATGGTTCAGACGGGCAACGACGGCCACTCTGAGGATTTGGAAGCGCACCGCACTCTGATGGGCGGGGCGTCTTTCCCGGAGGACCAGGAGGGGCTCACCGCCCCCCAGATATTTCATTTCCCCGCCTCCCCGCTGCTGGCGGCGGCCCTGGAGCACGCCACGCTGGACCTGGAACGTATCCGGCGGTCCGTCGCGGTCTTGGCAGAGCGCTACGACGTCGTCCTGGTCGAAGGCGCAGGCGGCCTGGGCGTCCCCCTGAATGAACATATTCTGGCTGCGGATTTCGCCGCAGCGCAGGAGTGGCCGCTGATTCTGGTGACAAGCGGGAAGCTCGGCAGCATCAACCACACCGTGCTCTCCCTTGAATCCGCCATGGCTCGCGGAATGGCCTTGGCAGGACTTGCCTACAATTGGTGCCCTGAGGCAGACCCCGCCATTGACGAGGACACCCCGAAATACCTCCGCCGATATCTCCAACGGCACCACATCGCGGCGCCGCTGGTCTTTGTGCCACGCGTGGCCGACCTCCACAACCCGCCCGAAGCGGACTTTGCCGCGCTCTTCCCGCCGCGGGCTCCCGAAGAGGATTGGGCACGCCTGGCCGCCCTTGACCGCAAACACCTCTGGCACCCCTACGCCTCCATCGGCAATCCTCCCCCCGTGAACTTCGCAAAGCAGGCCCACGGGACCCACATCCGCCTGGCGGACGGCACGGAACTGCTGGACGCCGTATCAAGCTGGTGGTGCGTGGCGCACGGCCACAGCCATCCTGCGATTATGGAAGCCATCCGCCGGCAGAGCAGACAAATGAGCCACGTGATGTTTGGCGGCTTCACGCATCGTCCCGCCACGGCCCTTGTGGAACGCCTGCTGGAGCTGCTT
>CACZQQ010000143.1 GCA_902783355.1 uncultured bacterium | reverse complement strand
CTGCCAGGCGAAGAAGTACGAGGCCGCGCGCCCCGAATTCGCGCCCAACGGCGTCCGCGACGTGGACTACGTGGTGACCACCCGCGAGCTCATCCGCATGCTCCGCGAGGCCGGCATCGACCTGGCGGCCCTTGAGGACAGCGACTACGACAGCCCGCTGGGCGAATCCACCGGCGCCGGCGTCATCTTCGGCGTCACGGGCGGCGTCCTCGAGGCGGCCCTGCGCACCGTCGCCAGCGAGCTGGGCGGCCAGGACCTCTCCGGTGACCGCCTCAACTTCCGCGCCGTGCGCGGCCTGGACGGCGTGAAGGAAGCCAAGGTCGAGCTCGCCCCCGGCCTGACCGTCAACGTCGCCGTCGCCTCCGGCCTCGGCAACGCGCGCAAGGTGCTTGACATGGTGCGCGCCGACCGCACCCGCTTCCAGGCCGTGGAGATCATGGCCTGCCCCGGCGGCTGCATCAACGGCGGCGGCCAGCCCTACCTGCACGGCGACCGCTCCATCCTCGACCGCCGCATGGCCGGCCTCTACGCCGAGGACGAGGGCAAGAAGCTGCGCATGTCCCACCTGAACCCCGACATCCAGAAGCTCTACAAGGAGTATCTGGGCGCCCCCTGCGGCGAGAAGTCGCACCACCTGCTCCACACCGTCTACCATCAGAAATAGGCCTCTGACGCGATAGGCGAGACGCAACGCGCCCGACGGGAACTTCCCGCCGGGCGCGTTTTGCGTACCGACGAGGCGCGGCGACCGGTGGCAGGCGGCGCGCGATGCCGCTATCGGTTTTTCAGCCGCGCGTCGGCGAAATCAAGGAAGGCGTTCCAGTTTTCCGGCAGGCATTCGTGGCCGCCTTCGCGCAAATAGTATCCCATTTCGCAGCCGACAGGCTCGCCCGCTGGCGGCAGTTCCGTGCCGCCGGGGCCCTCCATGCCGAAGAGGCGGTAGGCGCCGCCTGCGGCGACGGTGGCGAGGAACTCGCCCTTCGGGTCGGCGTAGTCATCCTCCGTGGCGCTGGCGACAAGGGCCGGCCGCGGCGCGATGCACGCCAGCAGCTGGTGCTGGTCGATCGGCAAAGCGGCATCGTGTCCGACGAACTGTCGGAACGCAGGCACGGTCCAATGCGGATTCCACAGGTCTATCCACGCAAAGTACTCGCCATAATAACGATGCGCTAATTTTGCGCCACAAGTACCTGAACAGCAGGAGATTGCAAGAACAACGCGCGGATCGTTGGCGCCTGCCCACAGGGCGGTCTTGCCAAGCCGCGACAGGCCGTGGACCGCCATGCGGCGCGGATCGATCTCCGGCTGGCGTTCCAGCGCATCCAGGGCCCGCGAGACGCCCCACGCCCACGCGCTGATGGCGCCGCAGGGCCGCGTCGGCGAGTTCCACGCCGCCTCGTCGAAGAACATCCGCAGGATGCTGTCCTTGAAGCCGTAGGGGTGGTCGGGATGGATGTCCCAGTAGCACATCGTGGCGCAGGCGTAGCCGCGCTTCAGGCACGCCTCGAAGCAGAAGCGGTAGGCCGTGGCGCCGCGCTGGTCGGCCTCAAGGCGGTTGTCGGTGTAGCGCGGCGAATTGAAGAGCGTCGGATAGCGTTCAAACGGGTGGAAGCGGACGCCTGCGTCGTTGCTGGTCGCGTGGTTGCCCTTGAAGTTGAGCCCGAAGAAGACGGGGGCGCGGCCTGCGCATTTGTTTGGGATGTAGAGGAGGAGGTTGAGCGTCCGCGCCACGCCCCTCTGCGCGCATCGGATGGCGATTTCGCGGCGCGTCGCCAGGCCGCCGAAGGCCGGCGCCTCCTCCATCACGTTGATGGACATCTCGTCGGGCGGCGGCGGGATCTCGCCGTAGATGAGGTCCGCGAACTGCCTGAGCAGCCGCGGACGCTCCGTCCGCAGGAACTCTTCCGCCGTCTTCGACACGATGGGCGGAATCGACCACGGCGGCACGGCACTCTCGTCGAGGTTCATGCGGTCGGCCACCGCCTGCTTCTCCGCATCCAGATTCTCCGCCGCAAAACGCTTCTCCATTGCTCTTTCCTGTCCTACTCCCACTCGATGGTGGCGGGGGGCTTGGAGGAGATGTCGTAGACGACGCGGTTGATGCCGCGCACCTCGTTGATGATGCGGTTGGACATGCGGGCGAGGACGTCGTAGGGGATGCGCGTCCAGTCGGCGGTCATGGCGTCGATGGAGTTGACGCTGCGGATGACGCAGGTGTATTCGTAGGTGCGCTGGTCGCCCATGACGCCGACGCTCCTCACGGGCAGCAGGACGGCGAAGGTCTGCCAGATCGCCTTGTAGTCCGGCAGCCTGCGGATCTCTTCCTGCACGCGCAGGTCCGCCTGCTGCAAAAGCGCCACCTTCTCGGCGGTGACCTCGCCGACGACGCGCACGCCCAGCCCCGGGCCGGGGAAGGGCTGGCGGTCCAGCAGCTCGTCCGCCATGCCGAGGACGCGCCCCACCTGCCGCACCTCGTCCTTGAAGAGCTCCTTCAGCGGCTCCACCAGCTCGAACTTGAGGTCTGGCGGGAGGCCGCCGACGTTGTGGTGGCTCTTGATGGTCTGCGAGGGGCCCTTGCGCGGCGAGCGGCTCTCGATGACGTCCGGATAGATGGTGCCCTGGCCGAGATAGCGGCAGTCCTTGAAGCGGCGCGCCTCCTCCGCGAAGACGTCGATGAAGAGCCTGCCGATGGCCTTGCGCTTCTCCTCGGGGTTCTCGAGCCCCCTGAGCGCCGCGTAGAAGCGCTCCGCCGCGCGGACGACGGTCAAATCGAGCCCCAGGTTCTTCTTGAACATCTCCTCCACCTGTTCGGCCTCGCGGTAGCGCAGGAGGCCGTTGTCCACGAAGATGCAGTGGAGGCGCTTGCCGATGGCGCGGTTGAGGAGGACCGCCACCACGGAGGAGTCCACGCCGCCGGAGAGGCCGAGGACCACCTCGTCGTCGCCGACCTGCCGGCGCAGCCGCGCGACGGTGTCCTCCACCCACGTGTCCAGCTTCCAGTCGCGGACGCAGTTGCAGATGCGGAAGACGAAGTTGCGGAGGATGTCGGTGCCGTGCTGGGTGTGGACGACCTCCGGGTGGAACTGGAGGGCGTAGAGGCGGCTGGCGTTGTCGAACATGGCGGCGAAGGGGCATGTGGCGGAGAGGGCGCCCCGCTCGAAGTTGGCGGGGATGGCCTCCACGCGGTCGCCGTGGCTCATCCAGACCGTGATGGTGGAGGGGATCCCCTCGAAGAGCGGGTTGCCCGGCAGGATCTCGACGGGCATCTTGCCGTATTCGCGCTCCGTGCCGGGGACGACGCGGCCGCCCAGCGTGTGGGACATCAGCTGCATGCCGTAGCAGATGCCCAGCACGGGGACGCCCATGCGGAAGAGGGCCGCGTCCGCGGTCGGCGCGCCCTCCTCGAAGACGCTGTTGGGGCCGCCGGAGAGGATGACGCCCGCCGGCGGGTCGGCCGCCAGCTCCGCCGCCGTCGTGTCGCAGCGGACGATTTCGGAATAGACCTCCATCTCGCGGATGCGCCGCGCGATGAGCTGGGTGTATTGCGAGCCGTAGTCAAGGATGGCGATCCATTGCTTGCCCATGGGATTCTCCTCGTTGGATTCGGCGAGTTCAGAGGTCGGCGTCGGCCAGGGCGGCGCCCTTGAGGCCGGCCTTGTTCATGTGGTAGTTCATCATGCGGGGCGAGAGGCCCAGCTCGCGCCCTGCGGCCGTGCGGCTGCCGTTGTGCCGCTTCAGCGCGTTCTCCAGGATGCGCCGCTCCACCGCGAGCAGCTGCGCCTCCAGGGAGGGCTGCTCCGACGGATGGAAGGGGTCCTCCGTGAAATCCTGCGACTGCAGGAGCGGCGGCAGGTTGTAGCCGTGGATGCAGTCGTCCTTCGCGGTCAGGACGGCGCGCTCGATGCAGTTCTCCAGCTCGCGCACGTTGCCCGGCCAGGCGTAGGACTGCAGCATGTTGGCCGCCGGCGCCGAGATCTGCGTGATGTGCTTGCCGTATTTGGCGCACATCTGCGAGAGGAAGTGCTGCGCCAGCGGCAGGATGTCCTCCGTGCGCTCCGCCAGGTCGGGGACGTGGATGGGGAAGACGGAGAGGCGGTAGTAGAGGTCCTCGCGGAAGAGCTTGCGCGCCATGAGGTCCTCCAGATTGCGGCTGGTGGCGGCGATGAAGCGCACGTCGCTGTGCAGCTCTTCGTTGGAGCCGATGCGCGTGAAGGTGCGCTCCTGCAGGAAGCGCAGCAGCTTGACCTGCACGGCGATGGAGAGGTCGCCGATCTCGTCGAGGAAGAGGGTGCCGCCGTTGGCGGCCTCCGCCAGCCCGATGCGGCGGTCGCGCGCGTCCGTGAAGGCGCCCTTCTCGTGGCCGAAGAGCTCCGATTCGACAAGGGCCTCCGGCAGCGCGGCGCAGTTGAGCACCACGAAGGGCTTCTTGTTGCGCGGCGACAGGTTGCGGATGGCGCGGGCGACGAGCTCCTTGCCCGTGCCGCTGGAGCCGCGTATCAGCACGGTCGCGTCGCTGCCGGCCACCTGACGGATCTGCTCGTAGACCAGCCGCATCTTCTTGCAGCTGCCCACGAAGTGCTCCGGCGTGCCCGGCAGCATCCGCCGCAGCAGCTGGTTCTCCGCCTGGAGCGCCTCGCGCTCCGCGCACTCCTCGCGGCAGACCGCCGCCGCCTCCGCCGTGATGTTCGCGATGATCTCCAGGAGCGCCACGGCCTTCGACAGGGCGCTGCTGTCCTTGTCGATTTCGCGGTCCATGGAGAGGGTGCCGACGACCTGGCCGTGGTGGACGAGCGGCACGCAGATGAAGGAGAGCGGCTCGTCCACGCCGCGGCTGCGCGTGCGGTTCAGGAAGCGGTGGTCCTTGCGCACGTCCAGCACCACCTCCGTCCGCCCCGTCTTGGCGACCAGGCCCGTGATGCCCTCGCCGATGTGGTAGCGGCCCAGGACGCGCTCCTCCGCGTTCAGCTGCCGCGTGGAGGCCTCGATGCGCAGCTCGTCCCCCTCCAGCAAGGTGATCGTGCCGCGCAGCATGCCCATGCCGCGCTCGAGGATCTCGATGACCTGCTCCAGCAGGGTGCGCACATTGTTGCGTTCGCGGACGACCAAGGAGGTGATCTCCCGCAGGACGGCGATTTCGGGGGTTACGGTGGTGACAGGCATGGCTTTGGCAACTTCTGTGCCAGACGGAAAAAGGCGCGTCCGGCAGGTGAAGAAATGTAAATCGGGCGGTCGTGCTTTACAAAATCTGTAATCCGCGATAATGTAGCACACATATTCTGGGCTGCCGTGTCGGCTTGGCACAGGGATTGCAATAAACAAGGACTGCCTTTCTTTGAGGGGCGCCATGCCCAGGCGGTTTTTGTCACGGACAATCCGTTCCATTTTAGGAAACCACGATCATGAGCGAGTACATTGAGCGCGTCCTGAAGGACGTGGAGGCGAAGAACAGCGACCAGCCGGAGTTCCTCCAGGCGGTGAAAGAGGTCTTGACGACGCTGGACCCGGTCCTGGCGACGAATCCGAAATACGAGGAGTACGCGATTCTGGAGCGCATGGTGGAGCCGGAGCGCTCCATCATCTTCAGCGTGCCGTGGATGGACGACAAGGGCATCATCCGCATCAACCGCGGCTACCGCATCCAGTTCAATTCGGCCATCGGCCCCTACAAGGGCGGCCTGCGCTTCGACCCGACGGTGAACCTCTCCGTCCTCAAGTTCCTCGCCTTCGAGCAGGTCTTCAAGAACTCGCTGACGACGCTGCCGCTGGGCGGCGGCAAGGGCGGCTCCGACTTTGTCCCGAAGGGCAAGTCCGAGCAGGAGGTCATGCGCTTCT
>CACZQQ010000142.1 GCA_902783355.1 uncultured bacterium | reverse complement strand
TGTTGGAGAGTTCAAGGAGAGAAAGGGTTATTTCTTGTCGCCGTCCTGCTGCAGGTCGCTGCCCTCGGGGAGGATTTCGGCGATGGCGCCGCGGACGTAGTCCACCTGGTGCCCGTCCACGAAGGCGACGCGGACGGTCTTGTCGGTGACCTTGGTGAGGGTGCCCAGGGCGCCGGCGGTGGTCATGACCTTGTCGCCCACCTTGAGCTGGCTGAGCATCTCGCGCTGCTGCTTCTGGCGCTTCTGCTGCGGACGGATCATGAGGAAGTACATGATGCCGATGAGGGGGATGAAGATCCAGAGGGAGCCGAAGGGGGAGGGCTGCCTCGCGGGGGCGGCGGCGCCCTCGGCGGCGGCGGGCGCGGCGGTCTCGGCGGCCGCCTGGGCCAGCGTGGCAAGGGAGGAGAGGAATGAGTTCAAGGTGTCACCTCATGGGGTTATGCGGACGCCCGCAGGACGCCCGGTACGGGTTGATGAATGGCGTAAGTTGCGTAATTTAACGCAAAAATCTTGACTTGCAAGACATAGCCCGCCGTTTATGGCGGCAAAACCCCTTTTAGGGGCGCCATTCGCCCCGTTCGTAGAGGACGTTGAGCGCCACGGAGGCCCCCGCCAGCTCGCCGACCTTCAGCCCCAGCGCGGAGAGGCGCACCTCGCAGTCCTTGTAGAAGACGGGCCAGGTGAAGCGCGGCAGATATTCCAGCACGGGCTTCATGAGGAAGTCGCCCGCATAGTAGGCGGCGGTCCCGAGCACGACCAGCTCCGGGTTGAAGGCGGACATGCAGTTGCCGATGCCCTGCGCCAGCCGCAGGCAGATCTCGTCCCACATCTCCATCGCCAGCGGTATCTTCGCCTTGGCGCCGTCGCGCACGCTCTGGAAGGTCAGGTTCTCCACCTTGCCGTCCACGCCGGGCAGCCGCAGCAGCTCGCTGGTCGGCTCGTGGCGGACGATCTCCTGGACGCGCTTGGCGACGGCGCGGCCGCCGCAGTAGGCCTCCAGGCAGCCGCGCAGCCCGCAGTTGCACAGCGGCCCGTGGATGTCCAGCACCA
The DNA here is from genome assembly GCA_902783355.1 of uncultured bacterium. The sequence continues at coordinate 11,138 of CACZQQ010000142.1, read as the reverse complement.
TGTGCCCCAGCTCGCCCGCGTTGCCGTTGAAGCCGTGCACCAGCTTGCCCTCGCTGACGATGCCGCCGCCGATGCCCGTGGACATGGTCAGGTAGATCATGTTGCGCTTCCCCTTGCCGCTGCCGTAGAACCATTCGGCCAGCACGCCGGCGTTGGCGTCGTTCTCCAGCGCGGTGGGGATTCCCAGCAGGGCGGCCAGGTCGTCGCGGATGGGCATGGGGCGGTCGATCCATGTGACGTTGGGCGTCCGCAGGAGCATGCCGTTGTCGAGGTCGAGAGGGCCTGGCGCGCAGATGCCGCAGGAGCTGACGTCCTTGAGGTCCAGGCCGTTTTCGGCGCAGAGGGCGCGGCACTTCTCCGCCAGCGCCTTGAGGATCTCCTCGTAGGTGGAGGTGCTGCTGATGCGGCCGCTCCCGAGGATCTCGCCGTCGGAGTTGGCCAGGCAGACCGCGATCTTCGTGCCGCCGATGTCGATGCCCAGGACGTTGATTTTCTTCTCGTCGCTCATGGTGTCGTTCCTACTATTCCTTATTAATTATATTCCCCAGAAGGCCTTGGGTTCCGTGTAGGCCATCTTGACGGCCAGCGGGAGCGCGGCCTCCTCGGGCATGCGGCCCATCTCGACCGCCTCGCCCAGGACGTCCGCTAGCACGCGGCGGAACATCTCGAAGCGCGAGCCGTAGCTCAGGATCTTCCGCGAATCGGAGACCATGCCGGCGAAGTTGTGCCACAGCGCCACGGAGCCGTACCACTCCAGCTGGCGCTTCATGCCCACCGGATGGTCGCACAGCCACCACGCGGAGCCCAGCCGCACCGTCGAGCCGTAGGCGCGCGAGAGCGTCGCCAATGTGGCGTACTGCGCCGGCTCCAGCGTGTAGAGCACCGTCTTCAGGCGGCTGTCGAAGTGGTTGAGGAAGGAGTTGAGGGGCGTGAAGAAGTCCTGGTGGAGGGTGCTCACGTCGCCGCCCACGTCCGGCCCCAGCGCCTCCCAGAGGACCTTGCGGACGTCGCGGACGGCCCCCGCGTGGATCTGCGTGACCCATCCGGTCTCGGCGTTCATCTCGGCGCACTCTCGCAGGATGACGCCCATGAAGGCGTCGGTCTCGGCCTGCGAAAGCGCCTTGCCGGCCATCGCCTTCGCGAAGAGGCGCTCCGCCAGCTTCAGGTCGCCGTCGGCGGCCAGCGGCGTCTCCACCCCGTGGTCGCTGGCGTGGCAGCCGTGCGCCGCGAAGTAGTCGTGGCTCTTGCGGAGGGCCTCCAGCAGGGCGGCCACGGAGGTGATCTCCTTGCCGAAGCGCGCGCCCAGCCTGCGGAGGTAGTCCTTCCAGTCGGCGGCGTAGATGCGCATGGCCTTGTCGGGGCGCCACGTGGGATGGATGAGTTCGCGGCCCACCTGCGCGTTGATCTGCGCGTGCTCCTTCAGCAGGTCGCAGGGGTCGTCGGTGGAGCTCATGGCCTCCACGTTCAGCGGGCCCGTCAGCAGCTGCTGCGGCCGGAAGGCGTCCGTCGCCAGCTTGGCGTTGACGGCGTTCCAGATGCGCTCGCCGCTGGCGGGGGAGAGCAGCTCGTCGATGCAGAAGTAGCGCTGCAAGTCCAGATGGACCCACTCGTAGACGGGGTTGCCCGCCAGGTCGGGGAAGACCTTCGCCATGGCCAGGAACTTCTCCTTCGGGGCGGCCTTGCCCGTGATGAGGGCTTCGGGGACCTCGCGCTGCCGAAGCATCTCCCATACGTAGTGGTCGGTGGCGGCGAAGAGCTGCCACGCGTCGCGGTAGTGGCCGTTGGCGGCGACTTCGCGCACGTCGGCGTGGTTGTGGGGGTCGATGACCGGCAGGCCGCGGATGGCGGCGAAGAGGCGCCTGCCCGTGGCGTTGCCGATCAGGTAGTCGGAACCCAGAAATGACGACATGGGATGTAGACTCCTTTGTATCTACTTGAAAATAAACAGGTTACACGCCGCTGAAGGCGGCGAAGGCGCCGTCGATGGGCAGGACGACGCCGTTGATGAAGCTGGCGGACGCGTCGCAGAGGAAGAGCAGGGCGCCGGTCAGGTCCTCCGGGACGCCGAAGCGGCCGGCGGGCGTGTGGGAGAGGATGGTCTTGCCGCGCGCGGTCAGGCTGCCGTCCGGATTGGTCAGCAGGGTGCGGTTCTGGTCTGTCAGGAAGAAGCCGGGGGCGATGGCGTTGACGCGGATGCCGACCTTCGAGAAGTGGACGGCGAGCCATTGGGTGAAGTTGCTGATGGCCGCCTTGGCGCCGCTGTAGGCCGGAATCTTGGTCAGCGGGCGGAAGGCGTTCATGCTGGAGATGTTGACGACGGTGCCCGCGCCGCGCTCCGCCATCTGGCGGCAGAAGGCCTGGCAGGTCAGGAGGGTGCCGAGGAAGTTCAGGTTGAAGACGAAGCCGACGCCGGCGGGGTCGAGGTCGAAGAAGGTGGTCACGCCTTCGATCTTCCCCTTGAGGTCCTCGGGCAGGAGATATTCGCGGCTGGTGGTGCCGCGCGGGTTGTTGCCGCCGGCGCCGTTCACGAGGATGTCGCAGGGGCCGAGGGCCGCCGTGATCTCCTCCTGGGCGGCCTTCAGGCTGGCCGCCTCCAGCACGTTGGCGCCTACCGCCAGCGCGGCGCCGCCCTGCGCCGCGATCTCGTCGGCCACCTTCTGGGCCGCCTCCTTCCGCAAGTCGATGACGGCCACCTTCGCGCCGGCCGCCGCCAGCGACTTGGACATCACGCTGCACAGAATGCCGCCGCCGCCCGTGACGACAGCTACCTTGCCTGTCAAATCTACCTTCATCTTGACCTCGCTTGCTGATTTTGGGGTGGTTCTTGAAAAGTCCGCCTAAATATATCCCTCTTTGGAGAGTTTTTGCGACGCCGCGCCTTTTTCGCCGCGCGGGAGGCCGCCGAGACGCGCTATATTAAGCCGATTTTCTTTGCAAGCCACCCACCCCCAACAGGAGAAGCAGCCATGTCGAAGATCAAAGTCACCATCTGGAACGAGAACGTCCACGAGCGCGAGGAAGGCCCCGTCGGCGACCACATCCGCACCATCTATCCCAAAGGCATCCACAACTACCTCAAGGAGGCGCTGGCGGCCGACGACCTGGAGATCCGCGCGGTCTCGCTGGACATGCCCGAGCAGGGGCTGCCCGACGCCCTCATCGACGACACCGACGTGCTCATGTGGTGGGGCCATGTCGCCCACGCCCGCGTCGACAACGCCCTCGTGGACAAGCTGCAGGCGCGCGTCCTGAACGGCATGGGCCTCATCGTCCTGCACTCCGGCCACTACTCCAAGATCTTCAAGCGCATGATGGGGACCACCTGCTCGCTGCACTGGCGCGAGGTGGGCGAGAAGGAGCGCCTCTGGCAGATTGTCCGCCGCCATCCCATCACCGAGGGCGTGCCCGAGACCTTCACCCTGCCCCATACCGAAATGTACGGCGAAAGCTTCGACATTCCGGACGACGGCAAGCTCATCTACATCTCCTGGTACGAGGGCGGCAACGTCTTCCGCAGCGGCGTCACCTTCCTGCGCGGCAACGGCCGCATCTTCTACTTCGCCCCCGGCCACGAGACCTTCCCCATCTACCATGACGCCAACGTCCAGAAGATCCTCGGCAACGCCATCCGCTGGGCCGCCCCCGAATGCTACCGCGAACCCTGGAACGAGAACATCCGCGTGCCCCACGAGACCGTGACCTCCGAGAACCCCATGGCCGCCATCGACACCAGCGCCCTCCACAAAAAGGTGTAATGCAATGGGGTAGGGCAATAAAAGGGGCGAGGCGCCCGTTCTACGGACACGCGATTTCCACGCAGTCAACCTTTCAGGAAGCAACACCATGGAAAGAGAAAAACTCCAGAACAGCATCCTCGTCCTTGCCCTTGTCTTCGGCCTCTCCTCCTTCGCGGCCGCCGTCTATTTCCATCGCGACCGCGAGAGCCTCAGCCAGCAGCTGAAGGAGCTCTCGGAGAACGCGCAGGAGGTCGTCGTCGCGGCTCCCGTCCAGGAGATCGCGCGCCCGGCGCCTTCCGGCAACGACAGCGAGGACATCGCGCAGCTGAACGCCTACATCGAGCGCCTGGAGGCGCAGCAGGCCAACCTGAAGAGCCAGCTGGAAAGCGCCCTGGCCGACAACCGCCGCCAGGAGCGCGGCCGCGAAGGCGGCTGGGGCGGCCGTCGTGGCGGTCCGCCGGATCTTGAGGAACTCAAGACCACCGACCCCGAACGCTACGAGCGCATCCAGCAGCGCATGGCCGAAATGCGCCAGCGCGCGCAGGAGGCCGCCACGCGCCGCGACGAATTCTTCGACAGCGTCGACACCTCCCGCATGACGACCGCGCAGCAGGACGCCTTCGCCGAATACCGCGACCTGCTCGCCCAGGCCGACGCCGTCATGCGCGGCGAGGGCAACATGGAGGAGATGCGCGACATAGGACGCGGCATCTTCGAACTGCGCGGCCAGGTCCAGGAGGCGCTTCTGGAGCAGCTGGACAGCGCCAGCGGCGCCAGCGATCCCGCCGCCTTCGCCGCCAATGTCCGCCAGATCATGTCCACCACGGGCGGCATGGGCGGCCCCGGCGGCTTCGGAGGCGGCTTCGGCGGCGGTTTCGGCGGTGGCCCTGGCCGTGGCGGCTTCGGCGGCCGCAGATAGATTATTTGGAGGCCTGAAGGGATTCGGGGGCTCTGCCCCCCCCGTCGCTTGTAAACTTCCGCCTGTCGTGCTTCTTTTGCGCCGTGGCGGCGCTCAATGCCACACGGAGGGGGTCTGGGCGCAGGGGGATTGTGAGAACTGCTCGATATCGTCGCCCGTGAACTTGCGGCGCGCCTCCAGTTCGGGGATGTCCTCGCGCGTACCATTAAGGTACTCTTTGATGCGGCGCGCCATCTCCTGATAGCGGACGATGAGGCCGCCGATGCGTATCTGCATGGCTTCCAGGCCGAAGGGCTTGGCTTCGCGCAGCCACATGGCGGTGAAGGACTCCAGATAGGCCTGGATGGCGTCGATGATCGCGGGAATCCGTTTGCGCACGATGAGGCGCAGGGCGTCCGTGTCGCGGCTGTCGTAGGCCTGCACGAAGTCGCGCCGCAGCTCCAGCTTGTCCACCATCAACCGCAACAGGTTGTTGAGGTTCACGAAGTCGCCGCAGGCCTGCGAGCGCACATGGCAGAGGCGCCTCTGCGTCTCCTTGAGCTGTCGCAGGAAGGCGGCCGGCTGCCCGGGGACCGCCGCCTCGAAGTTCTCCGCCACCATGCCCATGAGGGGGTCGTCAAAGAGCTGCACCTGCATGCTGCAGTGGTAGAGGTCGCGGAAGCCCTCGAAGCGGTTGAAATGGAAGACGTGGGGCAGCTTGGAGGCCAGGAGGGAGGCCTTGTAGTTGCCGCCGCAGACGGCGTCGAAGCGCTGCGCGGTGGCGTTCTCGTCGCCGGTGCCGCAGGCCAGGTCGGCGGCGCGGGCCAGGCCCGTCAGCGCGGAGTCGAAGTCGCATGTGCCGCCGTCGTCGCCCCACAGGCTGAAGTTCAGGTCGCGGACGCCGCATTTGCGGCAGGCGGCAATCGCGGGCACGACGCAGTCCATGGTGCGGTTCTGCTCATACCACAACCGCCCCTCCCATGTCCAGACGCCTGACATCATGACGGTGGGGAAGCCCGTCTCCTTGAGGCGGCTGAGCATCTTCGTGTAGATGGCCTCGTCCGCATTGTAGTAGTCCCAATGGACGAGTTCGACGCCCCTGGGGATGGTCGCCACGATCTCCTGCGGAATCTTGTCGCCGGAGAACTGGTTGCGGCTGCCGGAGGCGGTGAAATACATGTCCGCGTAGAGCAGGGGGGTCAGGCCGTGCTCGTGGCAGAGTCCGTTGACGAAGGCCAGGTGGCGGTTGAAGGCGGCCAGCGTGTCCGCCGTGTAGCCGTGCCTGTCCAGATAGGCGCCGCGCAGCATCATGTGGGCCTCGTCCATGCCGATGCCGAGGCGGCGGCTACGCAACGCCTTCGCCCAGAAGGAGATGACTTTCTTCAGCAGGGCCTGCGCATCAGGATCGTCGATGAGCAGGATGGAGGGCGTGTCGCCCAGCCGCGCGAAATGGCGCCATTTGAGGAACTGCTCGCAGTGGCCCAAGACCTCGCAGTGGCCGACGAGCTCGATGCCCAGCGCGGCCGCGAAGTCGTCCATCTCCTTGAGCTCCTCCAGCGTGTAGGCGCCGCGCATGTAGCCGAAATAGGGCTCGTCCTCCAGCGCGAATGTGTTCTCGCAGTAGAGGATGGCGTAATTGTAGCCCATGAGGGCCGTCCGCGCCAGCCAGGTCTTGAAGTTCGACGGCAGCACCACGTTGTTGCGGCTGCAGTCCCGCATGTAGCCCAGCCGGTCCAGAGGGCATCGCTCGTCCGCCTCCAGGCCCGCCAGCGCGCAGCCCACGCCGCGCAGCGCCATCGACAGCGAGCTGTATTCGATGACGAAGCAGTCGTCCTGGCGGAGGCAGCGGCAGACATGCCGCCCGTTGTCCAGGGGGACTTCACGGAACTTGAGGGCGTTGTAGGTCGCGGTCCCCTCGACGAGGCGACTGTAGCCGCTGGCGGCCAGCGTGCGTAATGCAACTACTAGGCGTTCAGGAAGTTGCGATGAAGACCAGGTGAGGCGGGCAATCGACTGCATGGGAAGGGGGGCCGGAGCTGTCAGCGCATGGGCGCGGTGCGCACCTCGTGGATGCGCAGCTGCGGAATCTCCTGGCCGTTGTAGCGGTTGATGTGAGGGGAATAGACGATGTCCCACGGCGGCGGCGGGAAGTCGTTGGGGAGGCGCCCGAAGGCGATGAACTGGATGCGCGTGCCGTCCTCGTCCCGCAGGGTGCCGCGTGTATGGGACTTGCCGGCGGGATAGCGGCGCTCCGGCGTCACGTTGCGCGAGATGAACATCGGCTCCGGATTGCCGTGCCCGAAGGGTTCCAGATTGCGCAGTTCGCGGAAGAAGACGTCGTCCAGCTCGTAGAGGGAGACCTCGCCGCAGATGCTCAGCGACGGCTTCATGGATTCGATGCCCAGGACGCGCTGCACGGCGGTGTCGAACTCCGCGCAGAAGTCCTCCAGGCGCGCCTCCTCCAGGGAGAGGCCGGCGGCCATCGCGTGCCCGCCGAAGCGGATGAGCGTGTCCTTGCACTCGTCCAGCACCTCCACCAGATTGAGGGTGCGGATGGAGCGCGCGGAGCCGGTGAACTGGCCGGAGGGGTCGCGCGTCAGGACGACGCTCGGGCGGTGGTAGTGGCGCGTCAGCCGCGAGGCGACGATTCCCACCACGCCCTGGTGCCACGAGTTGCTCCAGACCACGATGGAGCGCGCGGTCTCCAACGAGCGCGCGGTGCCCGGCCGGTAGCGCATGGCGATCTGCTGCTCCGCCTCGTTGACCACCTGCTCCTCGATCATCTGGCGCTCGTGGTTCAGGTTGTCCAGCACGCTGGCCAGCTGCTTGGCGTGCTCCACGTCGCCGGCCTCCAGCAGCCGCAGGCTGTCGGTGGGGTCGCCCATGCGGCCCGTGGCGTTGATGCGCGGCGCGAGACGGTAGGTGATGTCCTGCGTCGTCAGCGCCTCCGTCACGTTGGAGATGTCGCACAGCTCGTGGATGCCGGGCCGCGTCTGCATGGAAAGCACCTTGAGGCCTTCGCGGACCATGATGCGGTTCTCGTTCAGCAGCGGCACGATGTCCGCCACCGTGCCCAGCGCCACCAGGTCCAGCACGTCACGCAGGTCCGTGTCGTCACCGCACAGCTGGTTCTCGCGCCCGTATTTGAGGAAGGCCTGCGCCACCTTGTAGGCGACGCCGACGCCGGCGAGCTCCTCCGTGTCCTTCGGCGCGCCGGGCAGCTTGGGGTCGACGACCACCATCGTGTCCAGCTCGGCGGCGTTGGCGGGCAGGCCGAGGCCGATGGAGCCGACGGTGCGCGTGCCCTCGTGGAGGGGCGTCGGGCCGGGGGTGTGGTGGTCGGTGATGATGAGGTCGAGGTTGATGGCGCGGGCCGCGTCCACGGCGTCGTAGCTGGTGATGCCGCAGTCGACGGTGACCAGCAGCTGGCACCTCCCCTTGGCGTTGCGGTTGATGGAGTCGGCGGTGAGGCCGTAGCCGTCGTCGATGCGGTGGGGCAGGTAGCATGTGACGCTGGCGCCGTTCTGCCGCAGGACCCACGCGAGCAGGGCGGTGGCGGTGATGCCGTCGGTGTCGTAGTCGCCGTGGATCATGATGACCTGGTTCTTGTGGATGGCCTCCCAGAGGCGCGCGGCGGCGGCGCGGGTGCCCGGCAGCAGATAGGGGTCGCCCATGTTGGCCATGTCGGGGTGGAGGAAGTCATGCACCTTGTCCCGTGCGATCCCTCTGGCGGCCAGCACCAGGGCGATGGGCCTGGTGATGCCCTCGGCGTTCATGAGGTCGAGCACCAGCTGCTCGTCCACGCTGGCGAATTCCCATATCCGCTGTTCAAGTTGTCGGTTGTTCTGTCCTTCCATTTGGTTTGATGGCTCCCTGTTGCATGTTGCTTTCATTCGTCACGTCCCTAGTATAGATCACCATCGCGCCGATTTCAAGTGCCAAAATGCATTTTGGGCAATCCGCCCGGTCCGCAGGCGACTTGACTAACGGCCAAATGGCGTTATAGTATGTCCCGCGCCTGAAACTGCGCGCTCCATCATAGTCTATTTCCTGCGGAGAGGTGGCTGAGTGGCCGAAGGCAGCGGTTTGCTAAACCGTCGTACGGGTAACACCGTACCGGGGGTTCGAATCCCCCCCTCTCCGCCAGTTTTATGTAGAAATTGCCACCTTTTAGCCTTTTTGGGGCATCGGGTGGCTTTTTTCTTGCCTTTCCAGGCCCGAAGCGCTGCACGACTGTGGATATCCTGAAGCGGAGGGCCTTGGAGGCCCAGGCCAAGCCCCGCGAATCAAGGGAAAGGAACTCCATAGGGAAAGGAAAAAGCCCGCGCGTACACGTGGGCACGACATGGCAATGCCCTCCGCGTGGCTTCTCATGCAAGGGCGCGTTTTTGTCCTATTTGCTTTCCGCGCCTTCGGCGCATTCTGCTGTCAAAGGTTTGAAGCATTATTGATTTTTGTATCAAATATGGTAAAAAATAGTCCTAAATGTGCCTTGTCAGGAGGTCTTTTCCGCAATAAAATATGCTGGAATTACGAGAAAAGGATGTTTCCCCCCGAGAACAACAGCATAGGAGATAGAAAATGAAAAAAGTGTCCTTTACCCTGATCGAACTGCTGGTGGTCATCGCCATCATCGCCATTTTGGCGGCCATGTTGCTGCCGGCGCTGGCCAAGGCCCGCGAAAAGGCGCGCGCCATCAGCTGCACCGGCAACATCAAGAACTGCAGCCTCTTCATGGTGATGTATTCTGAAGACTATCCCGCCTACTTCCCTGGATACATCGTCTATGACAAGACAACCTACGACAAATACGTCTATTGGGCGGATGCCATGGCCTATTTGGGCTACGGCGACAAGGGCGAGAAGATCTACACCTGCCCGACAACGTCGCAGGAAGTCTTCAGACCCACGCCGGCCGACTGGAAGGGCAAGGGCGTAGGCCGCCAGCACACGTACGGCGTCGCCTGCGCCAGCGACATGAACGCCCCCAACCAGTACAACTTCTACGGCAGCGGCGTGTCGGTCTGCTACAACTCCTCCACCTACCAGTTCGAGGGCAACAACATCATGGCCATGCAGAATCCCTCCAACGCCGCCATGATGGCCGACACCTGCGCCTTTGCCGCAACCTGCGACCTCGGCACATCGGAATGCCTTTGGCACAGAGGCGGCAACGGCAACGACGGCATCCTGGCCGCCCGCCACGACACCCGCGCCAATCTGGGTTTCTTCGACGGCCACGTCCTTGCGCTCAGCGCCGAGCAGTTCATCAACGGCTACGTCAGGGCGGACACCACGACCTATTCCGGCACCTCGAAGGGCGTCCACTACGCCACCTCGTTCGACAGCACCCGCAAATACATTACGTGGTAAATTAACGGTTACGTGCCGACGGAGACAGGGACGCCTCTCCGCCGCAAGCGGACGCCATGCCGGTCGCGGCATGGCGCCGTTTTGTTGAATAACTCATTGATCATGAGGAAAGTTCTTGATATGAAGAGAACCCTGTTCGGCCTGCTTCTGGCGGGCCTTGTGCTGTCGTCCCTCTATGGCCATGCGGAGCCGCAGGAGGTCCAGGCGGCGACCGCCTCCGCGGACAAGCCGTTCCTGAGCGTCACGGTCGACTATCTGGACATGGCGTTCTACGACATGATCGGCCCCAAGGAGTACTACAGCCTTGACAGCTATGAAAGTCGCATCCGCCGCTTTGCCGAACTGGGCTTCAAACGCATCAACTTCCGCACCAACGTCTTGGGCCTGACATTCTACAAGTCGAAATACACGTTGCAGTACGGCGAGCGCGAGATGTGGCACTACAACGACGCGCGTGGCGCCAGACGCCTCATTGCAACCTTGAAGGAATATGATCCGCTGGCGGAGACCATCCGTCTCGGGCACAAGTACGGCATGGAGGTCTGGGCCTGGGAGAACATCTCGGACGAATCGGGCGGCATATTCGAGCTGGACCGACGGAGCATCTCGCCGGAAGCCTTGCCCTACTATGACAAGTACGGCAGCCGTCCGCCGTTCATCGACCCCTTCTTTGTCGCCCATCCGGAATGCTGGGCCTCGAAGAAGCCGGTCACCTTTGAGGACTTTGTCGACGCCTTCGGCCATGCGATGTTGAACCCTGTCGCCAAGATCGTGCTGAAAAGCTACAGGAACGACCGTCCGCGCACGCAGGCCCAGAAGGCCGACTTCGGCATCTTCTACAGCTTTGACAACAAGAGCTACGTCCGCTATGAGGGAGACTTCTCCTTTGAGTGCGGACAAGATGCTGATGGATATAACTTCTTTGTATTCAATAATTTAAATATACGCGCGCCATTTGTCAAGATCGCCAGTGGCGGGAAGGCCTACTCCAACCCGCAATACACTTTCTCCGTGGCGGTGCGCGGCCCGAAGAGCGCAGGCGAGGTTTACAACACCAAGGGCGAGAAGCTGAATGTCACCTGGGGATACAATTTCCCATGGAACCGCATGGTGCAGGAGGAGGGATATCA
>CACZQQ010000141.1 GCA_902783355.1 uncultured bacterium | reverse complement strand
GCACAAAGAGTCGCCCGTCTGCCAGCCAATACTCTTCATCGGAAGCCCCTGCGGGAAGCCCCCTGACAAGATGCGCCCCCTCAAGGCGCTCCATGTCCAGAGGGACGCTGCGCAGCGTGAAGCCAGTCGATGCCAGAAGAGCCGTGCCCAACAGGGCGCAAACGACTGAAACAATCTTATGTAACATATTGTATTTCAACATGTTATTTATCCTCCTCCGTTCGTTCCCAGAAAGCGGCGGTGCCCTGCGCCTCTCCAGGGCGGTAGTGGCTGCCCTGCCAATGCCAACGTTCACGACGGCCTTCAACGATTGTCTCGGACGCCGTGCGCAGCATCCAGCCACGCGGCATCGCGCGCCTGCCGTCTGACATGCCGCATGCTTCGCCCCAGGAGAGCGGCAGGGCGAGAGGGCTATCGGCGGCGCGGTAGGCCCAGACGGGCTGCCGTCCGCCCTCCCCCACCTCGGCTGGCGCCAGCTGCAGATAGGCGCCTGCGGCGGCGTCCAGCCCATACCATGCCTCGACCGAGGCCGCGGAGAGCCATTCGTCGCTCAGGGGGCATGGCACGGCGACAAGATTCCACCCATGGGCAAGCGTCAGCGTCCCCTCGCAGCCGACGACGGTCCTGATGCCGTCGGTTTCATAGAGGGACGTCTCGCCCGTCACGAAGAGGCATTCGTTTTCGCTTGTGAGGAGTTTCCCCTCGATGGTGGCTCTCGCCTTGAAGGAATAGGAGGCGGGGAAGACAAGCGTGTATTCAAGGCGGCCGGATTCGCAAGGCGGATTGCCCTCGCCGTAGCCAAAGAGCCATCGCCAGTGGCCTGTGGGGCGCGGCGGCTCCTCGGGCGTGAACTCGCGGTTCGCGGGAAACGGCCTCCCGTTCCAGACGGCATCCTGGACGCCCGCGTCCGACGCGAGCGTCTCGATCAAAAGGAAGGCGCGCGGGAACTCGCCTTCGAAATCAATCCGGACGCGGCATTGCGACGGCTTCTTCGGGTTGAAGTGGATGCTGCGCGTGGCCGTGAAGGCGTGAAGCAGACACGGCAGAAGAAGGACGACAGGCAGGATACGGTTGGCGAGCATGAGGCCTCCTGGGCAGGGGATTGGATTGCACACACGCCGAACATTTCGGCGACCGCCCTTAATATAGGCCCCTTGTTACATAAATCAACTCATTGGCAACAAAAGTGATATAAAAATTAGCGCCTATGGGATTTTATGGGATTTTCGCGCATGAGGCGCGGCGCCCAACTCCGCAAAGAAACTTGCGAAGCGGCGGAAGCCCGCCGGCTTTTCGCCGGCGGCGTCCAACGACTGCGAAGAAACTTGCGAAGCGGCAATCAACCTGAGCCGGCGCCACTTTGGCGCCGGCAGATGCGGCGCAGAAAATCCGCAGCCCGCGCCGGCAGATGCGGCGCAGAAAAACCGCAGCCCGCGCGGGTCAGGCTGGGCCGTTGCCGAAGAGCTCGTCGGGGACGGCGCGCGTGGCATCGTCCAGATGGAAGTAGGTGCAGAGGCCGCCGGGGTCCGGGAAGGGAGTCAGCTTGAGTTGCAGGAGGCTGAGGCAGTCGATCTGGTCGCCGTCCGGGTCGGCGCAGATGTAGAGGGAGTTGTCGGGATTGACGGCGGCGCTCTCCGTGTTCAGGCGCAGCGCCTTGAGGTCGGCGCTCTCCACCTGTCCGAGAGCATCGTCCGGCTTGAAATGGAATTCGCCGGCGCGGAAGGCGTGTTCCAGCGTGGCGTGGTTGGGGTTGTGGCCGCAGTTGGCGGGATTGAGGGTATAGGCGACGGGGCCGCGCATGACGGCGGCAAGTCCCGTCTGGCAGGCGTGGCCACGCACGAAGCGCACCGCCATCGGCAGACGTAGCCGGAGGGTGGTCGTCTCCGCCTGCCATGTGCGCGCGACGACGGCGAAGGTGCCGCCCTCGACGGCCTGCGGCGCCGCGTCCCCCACCTGCAGCGTGGCCTGGCGGCACCAGGTGGGAATCCGCAGGCGCAGCCGTGCCTCCACGGCCGAGGCGGG
>CACZQQ010000140.1 GCA_902783355.1 uncultured bacterium | reverse complement strand
CTGCGAGACCCTCCTCCTCTTGAAGGACGGCCTCCGCCTCCAGCACGCCAACGTCAGCGCCAAGTTCAACACCGCCAATGCCTTCCATACCTACCGCGTCCGCATCAACGGCGACGACATCTACGTCGAGGCCGACGGCAAGCGCCTCCTGGAAGGCCGCCTCTCCGTCAGCGTGGACGACCCGCGGGCCGAATACACGGGCGCGCTGTACGCCGACGGCGACATGCACCTCAAGGGGATCGTCCTCGGCTCGCTCTCCGACGAGGGGACAAGCACCTCCTACTGGAAGGAGGTCAAGCTGCGCATGCCCTCCGCCTCCGCCTCCCTGCAGGATCTGGCCGTGGACGTGCGGATTGCCAAGGAGGAGGCCTTCACGGAGGTGCCGGCCTGGGCGCAGGAAGCCTCCGAGACGATGGCGCTCGCCGCCGGCAGGCACGCCTACAGCCGCGACCACATCGCCGCCGAGGCCGACTTCGACGCCCTGCCCCCCGACGGCACGCGCTTCATCCTCTCCAACGGCGGCACAGCCATCATCGCCACATTCCACGGCAACAGGCTTGACTTCGACGGCGGCGCCACGCTCACGGTGCCCGCCGACGGCCCCTTCACCCTCAAGATGGAGGAGAACGGAGACAAGAGCCTGGCGGGCCTCAGGGGCGGCAGCGCCTTCCAGGTCGGCAACAACTTTGTGACGCTCCTCCTGAACGGGGGCCTCATGAAGAACGAAAGCGCCCAGGCGACCGCCGTCATGCGCAACAGCGGCGTCCTGCTTCTGCCGCCCAAGGGCGCCGAGACCCATGTCCTGAAGGCCGTGCGCTACGCCTGGCTCGCCAAGCCGGTGCCGCAGCCCGCCTTCACGCCCGTCGTCGCCTACGATTCCGCCGACGGCCTGCCGGACGGCGCCGTCTGGCGCTCCAGCTACGTCAAGGACCGCATCGGCCTGGAGAAGGGGCTCCTCCGCCTGAACAACGACCACCCCAGTCAGCGGTGGCAGTCCATCCACGCCGTCGACCTCTCCTTCCTGGACAAATGCGGCGACAGGCTCGGCCTCTCGACGCGCTTCTCCCTCGCCAAGGCGCCCGCCGGCGAAGGCGAGACCGATTTCTACACAGTCGTCCTCGCCAAGGTGGTCGACGGCAAGACGAACGAGCTCATCCTCCGCCTCCGCCCGAAGGCCATCTCGACCACCTTCGGCACGGTGCCCGTGACCTTCGAGCCCGATGTCAGCTACGAGCTCTTCGTGGAATACGACATGGCGACCGCCGCCTGCCGCATGTGGCTCAACGGCCAATTCGTCCTCCAGGGCACGGCCAAGGCCCAGTTCAAGCGCGACGCCAGCATCCTCTCCTTCGGCGACGGCTCCGCCACATGCGGCGGCATCGTCAATGTCGAGAACATCCAGGTCGGCTCCGTCAACCAATAATAGTTATAAGGTACATAAAGGCATAGCAGCTCCCATGTCTGACATCATCCGCATGACCGAAGCCGGCCTGGTGGCCGGCGACCATCCCGTCATCCCCTTCATTGAAGGCGACGGCACCGGCCCCGACATCTGGCGCGCCACAAAGGCCGTCACCGAGGCCGCCGTCGCCAAGGCCTACGGCGGCAGCCGCGCCATCGAATGGCTGGAGCTGCTGGCGGGCGAGAAGGCCTTCAACCAGACGGGCGAATGGCTGCCCCAGGCCACCATCGACGGCTTCCGCAAGTATCTCGTGGGCATCAAGGGGCCGCTGACGACCCCCGTGGGCGGCGGCATCCGCAGCCTGAACGTCGCCCTGCGCCAGACGCTGGACCTCTATGTCTGCCTGCGCCCCGTGCGCCATTTCGCGGGCGTGCCCTCCCCCGCCAAGCACCCCGAGGCCGTGGACATGGTGATCTTCCGCGAGAACACGGAGGACATCTATGCGGGCATCGAGTTCAAGGCAGGCACGCCGGAGGCCGCTAAGCTGGCCGCCTTCCTGAAGAGCGAGTTCCCCGAGCGCTTCGCCAAGGTGCGCTTTCCCGAAGAGTGCGGCTTCGGCGTCAAGCCCGTCTCGCGCGAAGGCACGCAGCGCCTGGTCGAGGCCGCCATCGACTACGCCATCCGCAACGACCGCCCCTCCGTCACCCTCGTCCACAAGGGCAACATCATGAAGTTCACGGAAGGCGCCTTCCGCGACTGGGGCTACCAGCTCGCCCGCGAAAAATACGGCGCGCAGCCCATCGGCGACGGACCGTGGTGCGTCCTCAGGAACCCCGCCAACGGCCATGAAATCACCGTCAAGGACGTCATCGCGGACGCCTTCCTGCAGCAGATCCAGACGCGCCCCGCCGAATACAGCGTCGTCGCCACCCTCAACCTGAACGGCGACTACATCTCGGACGCGCTGGCGGCGGAGGTCGGCGGCATCGGCATCGCGCCGGGCGCCAACATCAACTACCGCACGGGCGCCGCCATCTTCGAGGCCACCCACGGGACCGCCCCCAAGTACGCCAACCAGGACAAGGTGAACCCGGGCAGCCTGCTGCTCTCCTCCGCCCTCATGCTCCAGCACATCGGCTGGGACGAGGCCGCCGCCCTCATGGTGAAGGGGCTTGAGAAGGCCATCGGCGCCAAGACGGTCACCTACGACTTCGCCCGCCAGATGGAGGGCGCCACGCTCGTCAAGTGCTCCGAGTTCGGCCAGTGCATCATCGACGCGATGTAGTCCATGGATTTCCCCGGATACAATCTGAACGACGCCGACGACTGCCGCCAGGCTTGCGCCCTCAACGACCGCTTCATCCATAGGTACATGGGGCTTCTCGACCGCTTCGAGCAGCTGCCCGCCTGCGACGACCTCATCTACAGCCAGGTCAAGGACGAATTCCCGCAGGAGTACCTGAACTCCCTGCGCACCTTCGGGACGCTGCCCCCGCCGGGCGACCCCATGCTCGACGAGCCGCCGCAGCCCGGAGACGAGCCGCCCCCCGACAACGGCGACGAGGAGGAGCCGCAGAAGCCGCAGCAGGACGATTCCAGCGTGCCCGCCGACATCCGCCTCATGCAGCGCCTCGACCAGGGCGCGCGGCTCGTCGTCTCCTCCGCCTACCAGCTCCTTATGGACTGGTGCAACCTGAGCGCGATCGTCATCAAGCCGCCGCAGCGCGCCCGCGGCATGCAGCTGCTGGGGTGCCTGGCGCTCTTCACCGGCAACATCAACTCCAGCATCGACCAGCTCTCCTGCTACCAGCTGGAGATGGCCATCCACCTGTGCCGCCGCGCCCAGGCCCTCTGCGACAAGATCGTCGCCCTCATGGACAGCTTCTCCGCGGAGAGCAACCAGCTCAAGAGCATCCTGGACATGCGCGCCAAATCCGTCAACGTCCTCAAGGGCACGCTGGAAGAGCACATCAAGACGTGCCGCCTCCTGCAGGACACAGGCCGCAGCTTCTGATTCCCCCTACAAATGCCCAAAGCAGAGGTCACAAACAAATCCGGCGTCATCGCCTTCGCGGGCGACTGGCTGGCCAGCCTCCCCAGGCCCGTCTGGGAGGACTACATCGCCGCCAATCCGCCGTCGGCGCCCGCCGCCGTCGCCACGGACGGCCTCGGGCGATGGGACAGCACCCTTCTGGTCTTCATCGCGCGCCTCCTGAAGGAGTACGAGCACGCCGGCGTGCCGCTCGACTGGAAGAACCTGCCGCACGGGCTGGCGAAGATCATCCGGCTGAGCCGCGCGGGCGCCAAGGCGCCCCCCCCGCAGCCGCCAGCCGAAAAGCGCCTTCCCGAACAGCTCGGCACCTGGATCCTTGACATCTACGACACCTTCCTCCAGGTCGCGGAGATGATCGGCGGGCTTGTCCTGGCCACCTGCGCCCTGCTGACGGGCAGAAGCCAGATGCGCCTGACAGACCTGCGCACGGAAATCCACCGCTGCGGCCCGCAGGCCCTCCCCATCATCAGCCTCATCAGCTTCCTGATGGGCCTCATCATGGCCTTCATCGGCTCGATCCCGCTGAAGTGGTTTGCCGCGGAGAACTATGTGGCCAGCCTCGTGGGCATCGGGATGCTGCGCCTCATGATGCCTGTCATGGTAGCCGTCGTCATGGCGGGGCGCAACGGGGCCGCCTACGCGGCCGAACTGGGCGCGATGGAGGTCAACGAGGAGATCGACGCCCTGCGGACGCTGGGCATCAACCCGCTCTCCTTCCTGGCCCTGCCGCGATTCCTCGCCATGACCCTCATGCTCCCCCTGCTGTGCGTCTACGCCGGCATCATCAGCATCTACGGCGGCCTCTTCGTGGCGGTCGTCTACCTGCGCCAGACATCGCTGGCCTACATAACGACGCTCTACGACACCACGCGCACGAACGACCTGCTGGTGGGCGAGCTGACGGCCTTCGTGCTGGGCATGTGCGTGGCCATCTGCGGCTGCTACCATGGAATGCACTGCAAGCGCACGGCCGCCGCCGTCGGCAACGCCGCCACATCCGCCGTGGTCGACAGCATCGTCTGCATCGTCGTCGCCGTCTCCCTCATCACCGTCATCACGGTGCTCTTCAAGCTCTGACAACAATGGCCGAAGCCCCCTCCCAAGCCGAAAAGCTTCCGCCGCCCCCCATCGAGGCGCGCGGGGTCGAGATGCGCTACGGCGCCAAGGTCGTCATGACCGGGCTGGACTTCGCCGTCGGCAAGGGCGAGGTCTTCATCATCATGGGGCCCTCCGGCTGCGGCAAGTCGACCCTCCTGCGCCACATCATCGGCCTCCAGCCCCCCGCCAAGGGGGCGATGCGCCTCTTCGGCGAGGACTTCTATGCGGCGCCCTTGGACAACCAGAAGGCCCTCCAGCGGCGCCTCGGCATCCTCTACCAGCGGTGCGGCCTCTGGAGCTCCATGACGCTGGAGGAGAACATCGCCCTGGTCCTGCGGGCCTACACGAGCCTCTCCGAGACGGAAATCCGCGACATGTGCGCCTTCAAGCTCTCCCTCGTCGGCCTTGAAGGCTATGGAAGCTACTACCCAGGCGAGCTGTCCGGCGGCATGCAGAAGCGGGCGGGCCTGGCGCGCGCCATGGCCCTCGACCCCGAAGTCCTCCTCTTCGACGAGCCGTCCGCCGGCCTGGACCCCATCTCGGCACGCAACCTCGACGAACTCATCTTGGAACTCAGGGAGACCCTCAACTCCACCGTCGTCGTCGTCACACACGACCTGGAAAGCCTCTTCCTCATCGGCACAGACGCCATCTACCTGGACCCCAGGACCAAGACCATTTCCGCCCGCGGAGCGCCCCGCACGCTCCTTGAAACGACGGACGACCCCATGCTGCGCACCTTCCTGACGCGCGGCGACCCAACACGGCACTGATTGACAAACCATGGCACGCCCATCCAGCCAAGCTACCTCCATCGGCATCTTCGTCCTCGCGGCCCTCAGCCTCTTCCTGGTGCTGCTTCTCGCATTGGGCGGCGGACGCCTCTTCAGCCAGACTGTCACCTACAAGCTGCGCCTGCACACCTCCGTGCGCGGCCTCTCGCCCGGCGCGCATGTGAAATTCCGCGGCGTGACCGTAGGGCAGGTCAAGGAAATCAACCTTTTGAGCGAAGTGCTGGAGACGGCCGACGTCTCGGTCGCCCAGACGACGATGCCCGTCACCGTCACATTGGAACTCATGCCGGAAAGCTTCGGCTTCAACACAGGCTGGCTGGTCAGCTTCTTCACGCCAAAGGGAACCAACGTCGAATCCACGCGGGAGCTCATCCAGAGACTTGTCGCCGACCGGGGCCTGCAGGTCGAAATAAAGATCCTCTCCATGCTGACGGGACAGAAGTACTTGGAGATGAGCGTTTCGGACGAGCCTGTCACAGAAGAAGAACGCCAGAGGCGCCTTCACCTCCTCAAGAAGGGCTATCTGCCACATAAGCAGACGGCAATGGACAGGCTGGCGGAGCAATTGACAAGACGCGACTTCTCGCGGCATCTCAACACCGCCTACACCATTCTGGACCAGGTGGAGGGATTCATCAAACAGGGCGGCCTCCAGAACATGCTGGCGCATCTGGAATCCTTCACCGCGAACCTCGACGCGGCCAGCGCCAAGCTGCCCGCCCTCATGGACGACGCGGCGGCGGCCGCCGCCACCACGCGGCGCGTGGCGGAAAAGGTGGAGCAGGTCGTCGCACAGCTGGAGCCGACCCTGGCCGATGTCAGGAAGCTGACGCAGGACCTGGATGTGCTGGCCATGGACGGCGCCCGCGAAATCCCTGCCCTGGCGAGCGACCTGCGCGCCCTGGCCGCCAAGGCCGACACACAGCTGGACAACATCAACAAATTGCTTAAGCAGCTGCAAAGCGGCACAGCCGAAGACTCCCCCCTGCGGAAGCGCGTGGATGCCCTGTTGGACGACTGCAGCCAGGCCGCCAGCCGCCTCAGCACCCTCATGGAGATGCTCTCCCAAGACCCCCAGATGTTCCTTCTGGGACGCTGATTCGCACGCCAGGGCGGTGCGCGCCTGATTCTCCGCCTGGCCTCGTCGTTTCCCACAATGCCTCTGAAAACTTTCCCAACCATGTCCAAAACCTTCAAACACTTGATGCCTCTTCTGGCTATGGCGCTTCTGTTGTCCGGCTGCCTTTCACGGACGCCGTCCGCCAAGATATACGCCCTGCCCTCCACGGACGCCGCGACCGCCGGCCAGCGCGGCCGAATCACCATTGCTCTTCCTATCTATCTGCAGCGCACGCAGATGCGTCTATTCGACGCCGCCACGGGCGAAGTGCGCTCCTGCAAAGGCGGCCTCTGGGCGGCCCCCCTGCAGGACATGCTCTCGGATGCGTTCAACCTCCAGCTGGCGGGCGGCACGGGCAATGTCGTCTGCACCGCCTTCGCCCCCGGCTTCGACGGACAATTCCACGCCAGCGGGCGCTTTTCCATCAGCCGTGCAGACGGCACGCACGCCTCCGGCGATTTCAACTTCACCCTGCCGCCGCCGGCCGCCCTGCCGCCCCTCTCCCCCGCCGCCCTCGCGCGCCAATACGCCGATGCCGTCCGGCGGCTGGCCGCCCTGATGAGCGGGACATCTGACTGAACCATAGGATTGCTTCCATTCCCATGGCCGACATGCGCAAAATCCTCTTGCTGCCCATGGCGCTGCTGTGCCTCTGCCTTTCTGCGGAGGAGCCCGGCTTCCTCTTCCCCACGGCGCAGCCGCAGGGCGAAGCCGCCAACCCGGGCCTGACCGCGCGCCGCTACGGCGACCAGGCCATGGCCGACGGCCTCTATGACAACGCCATCCGCTACTTCACCGAATACAGCGCCTCTGTCGCGCCGACCTCCCCCGAGGCCGCCGACGCATGCATCCGCCTGGCCGGCGCCTGCAATGCCGCACAGCACCATGAGGACACCCTCGTGGTCATCAAGAACTACCTCGCCGCGGCGGGCGACAAGGCGCCGGCCGCACCGAAGGAGCAGCTGCTCGTCCTCCAGGGCACGGCCCTCTATGCGCTGAAGCGCTACGACGAGGCCATCGCCGCCCTGGCGCCGCTCGTCAGCGCCCCCGCCGACAACATGAAGCGCTACCCTGCCCTGCGCCTCTCGGCGGACGCCTTCGCCGCCCAGGAGAAATGGTCGCAGGCCGCGGCCTTGCTGACGCCGGTTCTCGCGGACTACCCTGCGAACGAGGGACGGGGCCGCGTGCTGCGGCAGTCTCTGGCGCTGGCCCTCATCGCCCAGGGGAAATACGCCGAGGCGCAGGCCTGCCTGGCCGCCGTCCTCCAGCCGGACACGCCGCTGACGGACGCCAGGTTCCTCCCGCTGGCCCTCCTGTCGCTGCAGGCGCTGGGCGGCTCCGGCGACCTGGCCGCCGCGACGAAGCTCTATCAGGCGATCCTGCCCGCACTTCCGCAGGAGCCCGTGCCCGAATGGCACGCCGCCCTCCAGCCGCTGGCGCAGCTGTGCGCCAAGTCCCCCGAAAACGCCGCCCTGGCCGAAGAGCTGGCCGACGCCGCCCTCAAGATGGCGCCCGACAAGCAGGCGAAGCTGATGGACAGCCAGTTGCTGGCGGAGGCGATGGTCGCCAACGGCCATGCCGACAATGCCATCCAGCTGCTGGGCGCCATCCGCGCCGACTATGCCGACGCGCCTGAGCATCCCGCCATCACCATGCGCCTGGCGGAACTGCAGATGCAGGCCGGCCGCAACCGCCCCGCCACCGACCTCTTCCTCGAAGTCGCCCGCAAGGAGGAACTTCCCGTCGCCATCCGCTACCGTGCCGCCATGCAGGCGGCGGACGCCATGAAGCAGGAGGGCGAACTGGAGCGCTCCCTCGCCTACTACCGCCTGGCCGCCAAAGTGGCGGATACGCCGCCTGAAATCGCGCGCGCCCTCAAGCTGGCCGCCGAAATCGCGGAGGCGGCCAAGATGAAGGACCAGGCCCTCGCCCTGCTGCAGGAGCTGGCGGACAAATACAGCCTGACGGTGCCCGACGCCGCCAACGCGCGCATGGAGATGGGGCGGATCCTGCTTGTCAGCGAGCGGAACGCCGAGGCCCTGGAGCAGTTCCAGCGCTACATCCAGGAGCATCCCCAGGCCCCCAACATCTGGAACGCCCGCCTGGCCACCTTCACCCTGCGGCGGCGTCTTATGGCGCCGGACGACCAGGAGGCCCTCAAGGCCCTCAGCCAGGAGCTGCTGGCTTTTGCCGCCGAATGCCCCGCGCCCCATCTGGCCACGCAGGGCTACTTCGACGCCAGCCAGTGCGCCATCGCCGCCAACGATCTGGCCATGGGCATTGAAATCCTCAACGCCCTCATGAAGCGCTTCCCCGACGGCGAGCACGCCGCGCTGGCCATGCATCGCAACATCATGCTCTGCCTGCGCCTCAACAGGGGCGCCGACGCCTGCGCCATGGCGCGCGAATTCCTCAAGCGCTTCCCCGAAAACGCCGCCGCCGCGGAGGTCGCGCTCCATTGCGGCGACGCGCTGGAACTGCAGGGCGACTGGGCGGGCGCGCGCGCCTTCTACCTGGCCGTCACGGCGGAGAAGTACGGGCGCGCCTATGCGGACGAAGCCGCCTACGAGGCCATCGTGTGCGACTGGCGCCTCGGGCGCACGCAGGAGGCCGTCGAAGCGCTGAAGGCCATGCTCTCGCCCGAAAGCAAGGGCTACTCCAACGAGCTGCTGGCGCGGGCCGCCATGCTCTACGGCGACCTGCTGAGCAGCCAGTCGCAGGGCGCCGCCGCGCGCGACCAGTATGCCCGCGCGCGCAACTTCGCGGGGGACACGCCGCTCGGCCTGGCCGCCCTCGCACGGCAGGCCGAAATGCTCCTCTCCGACGGAATCCCCACCCACGAGAACCTCCTCAAGGCACGCAACTGCCTGCAGCCCGTCCTGGAGAGCAAGGGGGCGCTGCCGCCCGAACTCAAGGAGCGCGCGCGCTATCTGGCCGCACGCTGCGCCACCCTGATGGACGAGACGGAGCTGGCCATCCGCATCTACGGCGAGCTTGTGACCGAATACCTGGCCGACCGCAAGGCGAACATCCCCCACGCCCCCAAGTACTTCGCTTTGAGCGCCTGGGACCTGTCCCGCCTTCTGGAGAAGCAGGGCGGGCGCGACGAGCTGCGCCAAGCCGCCCACGTGCTGGAGAACTATGCGGCGGCAGGGCTTCCGCGCGCACAGGAGGCCGCCGCCAAGGCCGCCGAAATCCGCGCCCGCCACAATCTGGGGGCCGCAGGCACCCCGTAGAAGAGAGCGCAAATGCCCCTTGAGAAGCCATGCCAGACCGTCGTGGTCGCGGGCGCCGGTGTCGCCGGCGTCTGCGCGGCCATCCAGTCTGCGCGCCTTGGCGTACGTACAATATTAATAGAGCGCAGCGGCATCTGCGGCGGCACCTTGAGTCTCGCCGGCATCGCCTGCCCCGGCCTCTTCTTCGACGAGCGCGGCCGCCAGATCATCGGCGGCATCGGCTGGGAGCTGGTCAGCGAGTGCGTGGAGACCTGCGGCGACACCCTGCCCGATTTCGCCGCCTACTCCCCCAAGGCCTTCTGGCATTTCGAGATTCCCGTGGACCCCGTCGTCTTCACCGCCCTGTGCGACGCCAAAATGCAGGAGGCAGGCGTTGAAATCCACTACCACACCATGCTGGCGGGAATCAGGCGGCGCGGCGACGGAAGGCTCGCCGTCGCGCTCTGCGAAAAGGACGGCCTGACGGAAATCGAGGCCGCCTGCGTCATCGACTGCACGGGCGACGCCAATGCGGTGCGCATGGCTGGCGGCAAGGTGAACATTCCCATGGCCTGCCAGCCAGGGACCTATTCCGTTGTCTGCGAAGGCATTGACTGGGAACGCGTCGACAGGGCGCTCCTCCGCGCCGCCTTTTCGGAGGCAGAGGCGCGCGGCGAAATCCGCCCAGGCGATCTTGGCTTCGGCGCAAAGGGCTTCGGCGAACAGTTCTTGGATCGGAACGGCCTCAACGCCAACCACATCAACCATATCAACGGCGGCGACAGCGAAGGGCGCACGCGCCTTGAACTGGCCGGACGCGCCTCCCTCCTGAGGTGCTACAAGTTCCTCAAGAAGTTTCCAGGCTTCGAAAAGCTCCACATGCGCTACGCAGGGACGGAATGCGGCGTCCGCGAAAGCCGCACGATTCGCGGGCAAACCTGCGTCACGGCCGACGACTATCTGACAGGGCGCCGTTGGCGCGACCCCGTCGCCTACGCCTTCTACCCGCTGGATTTGCATGACGCGGCGGCGGGCGTCATCGTGCAGCCCCTGCCCGAAGGCGTCCTGCCCTCCGTGCCGCGCGGCGCGCTCATTCCGAAGGATTGCGAGGGGCTTCTGGCGGCGGGGCGCATCGTCTCCAGCGACCGCAAGGCAAACGCGGGGCTTCGCATCCAGGCCGTCTGCATGGCCACGGGCCAGGCGGCCGGCGCCATGGCCGCTCTTGCGGTTCAGCAGGGACTTTCGCCAGAGGATGTTCCATATCTGCTTCTGAGAGAAGTACTTATCGCACACAAGGCAATTCTGCCGCCAATGGGAGACTAATCCCCAAACGGCGAATGTGGGCAGCCACGGGCTGCCCACTCAGGACGGTAGTACACCAACGCAACTCTGCTGAAAGCCCAACCCGCTCTCGCCGGGCCTGGGCTGCGCTGAAAGTTCAACCCGCCCGTCGTCCTGAGTGCACAGCCCGCGGCTGTGCACATTCCCCAACCCGCCCGCGGCTGTACCACATGGGCCATTCATTCAAAAAAAACCGCTGCGGCGCTTGATTTTTGCAGAAAATTGATTATAATTAGGTTGCGGTCCAGATCAAGGGGCTTGCAAGAAAAAATCGGGGGGGGTAGGACGGGTGTCCTTTCCCCTGCCTTCAACCACAAAACAACACAGGAATCCCACCATGAAGAAACGTTCCTTTACCCTGATCGAGCTTCTGGTCGTGATCGCGATCATCGCGATTCTGGCCGCGATGCTGCTGCCGGCGCTGGCGAAGGCGCGCGAGAAGGCTCGCTCCATCAGCTGCGTCTCCTCCCTCAAGCAGGCGGCGCTGGCTGTCGCCATGTATGCCAACGACCACAACCAGTGGGTCTGCAACCTGCCCCAAGGCAGCTACAACATCTCCGGCAAGGCCGTCTGGTACTGGCCCGGCATCATGTGCGGTCTGAACTACATGCAGATCGGCAGCGTTTACTGCCCCTCCATGCCGAAGCAGACGCTGGACTTGTACTACTACACCTACGGCGTGAACGTCCTCCGCAAGGACGGCACCCTTGAGGGCCGCAAGGCGCTCTGCATGCCCTACAAGGACGGCACCTACACCTACCCCACCGGCTGCAACGGCACCGGCCAGTTCTACGCCACCTACCTCAACACAGGCATGCTCTCGAACCCCTCCAGCGACTACTATCACGGCGATTCGACGGACGGCAGCATGAACCCCACCTGCTTCGCCGACACCGCCGTCAACTACATCTGGATCGCCCGCCACGGCGACCGCATCAACCTGAGCTTCCTCGACGGCCATGCCGCCTCCGTGACGCCGCAGGAATGGGGCGGCATCATGCGCTCCAACCCCTCCGACTACCATCTGGCCGCCACCGGCAACAAGATCCAGTACCTGTGGCTGGCGGACAAGACCGCCGTCTGGCTTGAAAAATAGCCGCCATCCTGTTGACAATCCGTGCCCGCGCGACTCCGCGCGGGCTTTTTCATAATTCATTGATTTGCAATAGGTTATAATATGAAACTCGTCCTCGCCGTTCTGTCTGCCCTCTGCCTGTTTGTCCACGCCGCCGAATTGACCGACGCCGAATGGGCGGCGATGAAGGAGGCGGCCAAGAACCGCCAGCGCTACGTCATCTACGACAACGACGACGACGACCTGCTCTGCTTCCCGAAGGACAAGGAGTTCACCGTCGAGAACTATCTGGCGCTGCGCACAAGCTTCCTCCACAACTACCCCGTGGATTCGGTGGTGGTGAACGCCAACTACGGCGCCTTCCAGCAACTCATCTTCCCGAACGACAACGGCGAGCTGGCCGACTTCGCGTGGGGCCCGGAGAGCCGCGGCATCAACGCGATCCCCTACTTCCTTGCGCGCGGCATCGACCCCTTCGCGGAGCAGATCGCCTACGCCCGCGCCCACGACATCGAGTTCTTCGCGGGCATGCGCATCAACGACACGCACGACTACGCGGACACGCCCGACAAGCCCGTCATCTATTTCAGCAGCTGGAAGCGGTGCCATCCGCAGTTCCTCATGGGCAGCCACACGCAGAAGCCGCGCAACGCCACCTGGAGCTCCTACGACTTCACGCATCCCGAAGTGCGCGACAAGTTCGTGGCGGTCTGCGTGGAGATTGCCCAGCGCTATCCCATCGACGGCCTCGCCGTGGACATGCACCGCTGGATGGGCACCTTCAAGTCGGTCGCCTACGGCGGCGAGGCCTCCGACGAGGAGACTGAGATGTTCAGCGACATGTTCCGCCGCATCCGCCGCGAGACGGAGCGCATCGGCCGCGAGCGCGGACGCCCCATCATGATCGCGGTGCGCGTGCCCGACGAGCCGCGCTGGAGCCGCGGCATCGGCCTCGACTGGGAGGGCCTCATGCGCGAAGGCGTCCTGGATGTCATCTTCCTCGGCGGCAACACGCATCTGCAGCCCTGGAAGGACAGCGTGGCCCTCTGCCACAAATACGGCGTCAAGTGCTACGCCTCCATCGACATGCCCTCCTTCGCGGGACCCACGACGCTCTCCCGCTTCACCAATGCCGCCTACGACGCGCGCTGCGCCGGCGCCCTCGCCTCCGGCGTGGACGGCCTCTACTACTTCAACCTCTTCTTCGAATCCGCCGTCAGGAACTACATGCACGGCGCGCCGGAGAACTACCGCCTCAAGGACAAGAGCTACTTCATCACGGAGCGTCTGCTGGGAGGCCCCTCCTCGCAGCTGGCCACCGGCGCCAAATACTGCACCCTCCCCTATCTGGCGCCCACCGCCCACCAGTGGGTCAAGCCCGACCACCGACGCGACTTCATCCTGGAGTTCGGCGACGACATCGCGGCCCTCAATGCGGAGGGCCGGAACGCGCAAGTCACCGCGACGCTGCTGGCCGACATCCGCGCCGGCAGCCTCGTCGTCTCCTCCAACGGCAAGGAATGGAAACTGCTCTCCGGCAAGGACGGCGTCTATTCCTACGAGGTGCCCGCCGACGCGCTGAAGCCCGGCCCCAACACCGTCTCCTTCGCCTGCATCGGCACGCCCGGCAAGAAGGTGCCCCGCGTCATCATGTCCGGCAAGATCCTCCTGAAAGGGGAGCATCAGCCGCCCTGGCGCCGCGCCTACGGCGGCAATGCCGACAACAGCGAGCTGGAGACGCTGGCGGAGGACGCCGTCCGCCTCAAGGATCGCGGCAAGGGCCTCTTCACGCTCATCTACCCCTTCGCGATGACAGGCGACCCCAACGAGGTGGACTTGGTCTTCGAGACGCGCTGCGAGGACGTGAACGCGCCGCTGGGCGCGGCGGTGCGCGTCGCCTTCGGCGGCAAGGTCGAGACCCTCGATTTCCAGCCCAATGAAATCCGTCTCGTCCACGCCAAGAAGAGCGCCCCCATGGACACCGCCCACTTCCACAAGTACAGCCTCCACATGGACGCCAGCCGCATCACCGTCTCCGTCGACGGCAAGGAACTGCTGGCGGCCGATGTCACCGCCCGCTCGGCCGACCCCGAGAACCTGCTGCCCGGCCCCGAAGCCTCCGTGGACGGCATGCAGGAGAGCAGCATCATGTTCGGGTCGCTCGCCGACGAGGGCACGGGAACCTCCTTCTGGAAGAACGTGACGCTCATGGGCGACGAGGGCGAAATCGTGCTCAAGGACCTGCAGGTCGATGTCCGCATCGGCAACGGCAGCGTCTTCATCGGCGAGATCCCGTGGCAGAAGCAGGCCACGGAGGGAAATGCCCTCCAGGCGGGCGAATTCGCCTTCAGATGCCCCAAGATCGTGGCGGAGGCGGATGTCGTCGTCGAAGGCGACAAGCCCACCACCATCTTGCTCTCCAGCGGCGGCATCTACTACCAGATCGACCTCTACCGCGACAAGGTCGTGGTCCCCACTTTCAACAACGCGTCGCTGCCGCTGCCGCAAAGCGAAGGGACGGTCACCGTGCGCGCCACGCTGGAGAACGAGCGGGACGGCATCGTCACCGTGAACGGCCGCCGACTGGATGTGCGCGGCATGAACGTCTCCCAGGCGCTGCGCGGCAACGTGCCCGGCTTCGATCCGGCCATCGTGACGCCGGAGGCGATGCCCGCCTTCCGCCAGTCGGGCGTCATCGTCACCGACCCGAAGGCCGTCCGCGGCCTGCGCACCTGCATCCAGCCGTAGCGCAATCCGCCTCCACATTGCACTGCAAGTACATTGTAACTATTTGCAGTGCAATAAGTTATAATGAATATAGGCTTCTTTAGCTATTTTCTGCCATGGCTTGGCGCGGCAATAACGGAGATTGTCCTCCAGTGCCTATACTTGTTGCCGATAGCACTCATTGTCGCCATCGTCTTTGGCTGCGTCAAACTGGCAAAACGCCGCCGGGGCGAAACGATTCTGCTGATTCTGCTGACGCTGCTTCTTCCGCTTACGGCTGGACGCTTCGCGGACATCTCGTTCAAGGACTGCTCCAGACGGCATAACATGGAAACGGCCCTGAAGCATTGCGGAACGATGATCAAGGACGGGAGGACGGAAGAACTCCAACAGAAACTGGCGGCTCTGCTTGCCTCGGAGGAATATCGCACGGCAGATGCGTACGGCCTCTCCGTCGTGTTTCGGGCGGCCGTCTCGGAGGAGGACGCATGGCGTGAGGCGCTTGTGCAAGAGCGGAGGCGCAACGTGGGACGTGGCACCGCCATCGGCATGGCCATTTGGCTGCCGCTGGCCGTCGTCTGGTGGGTGCTTTATGCCAAAGTGCGCACCTCTAAGCCGCGACGCATTTATCTTGCGATATTGCTCACGTTGACGTCGGCGGCCTTGTTCCTTATGCTCGTGGCACACGCGGTTGGCAATGGCTATAGCAGAAGCGGCTACAAATGGGACATCGACAAACTGGCGGCCT
>CACZQQ010000139.1 GCA_902783355.1 uncultured bacterium | reverse complement strand
TCTCCTTCATCCTCGTCTCCATCAACACCGAGGTCACCGACCCCTCCACCATCAACGGCTTCTTCGGCGGCCGACTCACCGACTTCGGCAAGCTGCCCTCCTTCTCGCTGGATGACTATCTGGCGGCCGCCAAGGCGGAAGGGAAGGGCGACGACAAGAAGGCCAGCAGCGCCGACGAGTGCAAGAGGAAGCTGCAGCTGGACATCGACGAGGCCTTCCGCAACATCCGGACCTCCCTGAACCTCTCCATCGCCACGCGCAACGCCAAGGCCCTCGCCATCTCCTCCTCCATCTCCGGCGAGGGCAAGACCTTCTTCAGCTGCAACCTGGCCCGCTCCTATGCGCAGGCCAACAAGAAGGTGCTCCTGATCGACGCCGACCTCCGCAAGCCCTCCATCGTCAAGTACTTCAAGGATTCGCTGCCGGCGGGCGTCTCGACCACGCAGCACAAGGGCCTGAGCAACGTGCTGGTGGGCGACTGCACGCTGGAGGAGGCTGTCATCCATCTGGACGACCAGAACCTGGACGTGCTGGGCGTCGGCCCCGTGCCGCCCAACCCCAACGAGCTGCTCTCCGGCGGCGCCCTGAGCGACCTCCTCGCCAAGGCCAAGCAGGAATACGACATGGTGATCTTCGACACGTCGCCCGTGGGCCTTGTGGCGGACGCCCTGCTCATCTTCAACCAGAACGTGCCCTTCCTGCTCCTCAGCCGCCTCTTCTCCACCACGAAGAGCCAGCTGCAGGCCCTTGCCCAGCGCCTCCGCCAGCTCAACGTCATGCCTGTCGGCATGGTCACCAACTACGTGGACGCGCCCGCCACCTCCTACGGCTACGGGTACGGGTACGGCTACGGCAAGTACGGCCGCTACGGCAAATACGGCTACGGCAAGTATGGCTACGGCAAATACGGCTACGGCAAGTATGGCCGTTACGGGACCTACGGGGCCAGCGGCAAGGCCAGTGACGAAACGAAGCCGGAGAAGCCAGGCCAGGGCGGCGGAAAATAGGCGGTTCCCGTGCCAAGGAAACACCATCATCACGGCCGCAGGCTGGCGGGACGTCTTCTCCAGAAGGCGATGCACCGGATGCCTGTCGTCGCGGCCGCGATGGTGGCCGTCCTGCTGGCCGTCCTGCCGCCCCTCTATTTCGGCGGCATCTTCTGGTGGCTGCCGACGGCTCTCCTGAGCGCCTGCGTCCTTCTGCTGGCGTGGCTGGCGGGCTACTGCCACAACGGCAGTAGCTTCAAGTATCTCAAATTGCAGACGGGGCGGCCCGCATGGCGGTGGAGCTATCTCCTTCTCCTCCTTCCCATCCTGGCGGGGCTGCTGACGCTGATTCCCGTCGGTGCCGCCTTCCTGGCCCGAATCTCCCCCTTCGCGGCGAAGATCTGGGCCGCGGTGCCGCTGGCGAAGCCGCGCGTGACGTTGGAGCCGGGGGCGACATGGGACCGCATCGCCCTTCTGGCGCTCTGCCTGTTCGTCTATGTCTGGTGCCGCTGCAACTGCCGCAATGCGAACGGCCTCCTCTTCACCGTGGCCGCGCTGACCGTCGGCGCGACCGCCAACGCCTTCATCGCCATGGCGCAGCTCTTCGGCGGCGCCGGCGGGACCGCCGCCGTCAACGGCGCCTTCTTGAACCGCAACCATTTCGGCTTCATGATGAGCCTCGGCATCTGCGGCGCGGCCGCCCTCAGCGGCTACCTCATGCCCGAAAAGCGCAGCGTCGCCGTCTCGAAGAAGAGAGGGCCCCGCGTGGCGTCGCAGGTGGCCGGCAAGGAGACCATGCTGGGCGTCCTGGACCTCAGCAGCGACACGCATGGAGAGGAGCGCAGCACGCAGGGCAGCATGCTCGCACGCCTTGCGCTGGTCGTCGCCATATTCATTATGTACTGTGCGCAGCTGGCGTGCCTCTCGCGCGGCGCCTTCCTGGCGGGGACCGCCGCCATCGTCCTCCTCACCGTCCGGCAGCTCTTCCGCCAGCGTGGCGGTTCGCGCCGCATCCGCCGCAACTTCTATGCGATCCTGGTCGTCGTGGGCGGCGCCATCCTCTTCGCGACCCCCTTCATCCTCCAACGCCTCTCCAACCGCTTCGAGGACGCCATCTTCCAGGACTCCCTCACCGCCGACGCCCGCGTCCAGGTCTGGAACGCCTCCTGCCAGATGATCCGCAAATATTGGCTGACGGGAACGGGGCTGGGCACCTACAGGGACGGCATCCAGCAGTTCGCCACGCCTGAAATGCCCGACGGACTCGTTGTCCACGCCCACAACGACTGGCTGGAGATGACCGCCGAGGGAGGGCTCCCCTTCACCGCGCTGATGCTTCTGGGGCTGGCGGCCGGCCTCGCCGTCGCTCTCCGCCGCCTCCATCGGCAGCCGGACGGCCGTCTGCGCTGGGTGGGCCACTGCGCCGCCATCGCCCTCCTCACAGGCGCCTTCCATGAATGGTTCGACTTCAATCTGCAGGCCTATCCTGTTGCGGTGGCCTTCGCTGTCATGGCGGCGGTCATGAACGCCTGCGGCGATCCCGCGCCGACCGAACTGGACAGGGAGAATGCGGAGGCGATGCGGCGCGAGCGCCATGCGGCGCGAATCCGCCGCGCGGTCGCCGTCTGCATCTGCCTTGTCCTCCTGCTCATTGGACTTCCGCTGGGCGTGCGCTACCTGCGCGCCGAAATCGCCCACACGCGCCTGTGGAGCGCCCTGCAGACCGCAGGCACAGGCGGACGCATCCTCTCCGTCCCGCCGGCGGAGAAGGCGCGCCGCGCCGCAGTCGCCTCCGCGCGGCTGCCCTATTCGTCGGCGGTGCACTTCCGCGCGGCCACGCTCTATGCGGGGCTGGCCGCAGGGGCCTCGGAGCCGTTGGATGCCCTCCGCTTCCAGCGGCAGGCCCTCTATAGTCAGCGGCAGGGCTTGCGTGCGCGCCCAGGCAGCGTCAAGGGCTGGGCGGACTATGCCGCCTGCCAGATGAAGGCGGACGCCATGGAGCGCCGACAGAGAGGACGCTCCCTCGCGCCGGATGAGCGGCCGCCATGGCTGGATTCACTTGAGCAGATGGTCGTCCTGGGGCCCACGATGGCGGACAACCTCGACTACGCCGCGCGCTGCCATCTCTTGGTGGCGGCGCGCATCGACCCCGTCAAGGGAACTGCCCTCCAGCGGGAGCTCCGCGCGCTCAGCCTCATCCGCGCCGTTGAACTCTTCCAGCAGCTGGTGACGCAGAGGCCGGACCGCTTCAAGGAAGTCCTGCCGCTGCTGCTGGACATCGACAGCGACCCGCGCTGGGTGCTGCACGCCTTCCCTGTCGCGCGCCTCCCGCAGAACTACACGCTCGTCTTCAACCAGCTGCTTCATCGGCGGCTCTACGGGCCGGCGCAGGCCATGCTGGCCGGCCTGCCGCAGGAGTTCATGTCGGAGGCGACCGTCCTCCAGAAGGCGCAGCTGGCCGCGCAGCGCTATTCGCTGGCCCGCCTCAACGGGGCGCCGCCCGAAGAGGTCGCCCGCCTCTGGGACGCGTGGAAGGCCGCCCACCGCGCCTTCATCGACGAGTTCCTGAAGGACCGCATGCCCGCGCAGGACGAGAAGGAGGCGCGCGTCGCCCCCGCGACCCTCCTGAAGTCCCTTGCCGAAGTGCCTGGCGGCTATGTGCCGGAGGCCCTTCAGTCCGTCGCCGACTATGCCTTGGCGCAGGGGGACGGCGAAAGCGCCGTCATGGCCTTGCTCTACGAGACCTACACGCTGCCCTACGAGCCCTCCGCCGCGGACCTCCAGGCCGCCATGCGCACCGTCGAACGGATGAGCCTGGCGGACGGCGCCAAGGCGGAGCGCCATCTCCGCTTCCTGCGGGCGGCCCTGCCGGTCCGTCTCGCGTGGCTGGAACACGGCGGCGCCTCGGAGAACGAGAGCCTCCGCACGGCCTTGGAGACGCTGGAAGCGCTTGCGCAGCCCGTGCGCGTGTCGGGGCGCGCCGACGCCGCCGTCCAGCCGCAGGCCGCCCTTGAGTGGCATCAGCGCCACCTCTACACCTACTACGCCGCCCTGGCGGCCGAGCTGCTCGGCGACATGCCGAAGGCGGTGGCTCTCCACAAGCGCACGCTGGAGACATGCCGCACGCACGCGCCGACCCTCCTGCGCCTCCGCGAAATCGCGCCCGACGCGCTGGAGAAGGGCGGCTGGACGGAAATGGCGGAGGTGGCTTCTGCCCTTCCTTGCTCCCTCCTCGACATCACAGCCATGCTCATGCAGATGCACGCCGCCCCCGACACGCTTGCCAACCTCTACAGCGATCTGACGCTCACCGTCTGGATCCAGGCCATGGTGGAGGCGCCTGCGCCCACCGTCTACAAGGCCTACTGTTCGACGGCGCAGGATTCGGTGGCCGGATGCGACCTGAAGGCCACCGACGGACGCAACAATCCCCAGATATGGCAGAACGGCGCGCTGGTCAAATGCCACGGCGTCTTTCCCATGCTGCCGCTCAATCTCGTCCAGGGCACGCGTGGCCACATGGCCGACGAGGGCTGGCTTGAAATCCATGTCGCGCGGTCGGGTGGCCTGGCCTCCAGGGACGCCATCGCGACTCCTTCCTACAAACTCCGACAAGTACGCCTGCACCTGAAACATGATTGACATCCATTGCCACATCCTGCCGGAGATCGATGACGGTGCACCCAGCATGGAGGTCGCGTTGGCGATGGCGCGCCAGGCGGCGGACGACGGCATCACGCACATCGTGGCCACGCCGCACTTCCGGCCGCCCTATGAGCTGCTACCGCAGCTGGCGTTGCGTGCCCGGCGGGTGGAGGAGTTCCGCGCGGCGCTGAAGGAGGCGGGAATCCCGCTGGAGGTGCTTGCAGGAGCCGAAGTGCAGGCGCAGGACTACACCTTCAAGGAGTTGCTGAAGCAGCATCCGCAGCTC
Organism: uncultured bacterium; assembly: GCA_902783355.1. The sequence continues at coordinate 887 of CACZQQ010000139.1, read as the reverse complement.
CTTATTCCGAATACGGGACGGGATGGCGCGCCGCCGGCAGTCCTGCTGGAGTTGCCCATGGAGATGCCCGTCGAATGGGCGAAGGAGCTCTTCTTCCTCGCTCAGCTGCACCATTTCCGAATGATTCTGGCACATCCGGAACGCCAGCCGAATTTTCTATCACAAATATCTGCATTGCAAGAACTTATATCACAAGGCATGATGCTCCAGTTCAACGCGACTTCCATCCACAGGGGATTCCTCTTCGGGCGGCGCCTCAACCGCGCCATCTTCTCCCTGATGGCCGCAGCGCCGGAGCAGGTCTTTCTGGCCACCGATGCCCATGAGACCGAAAACCGCCCCTGCTGCCTTGGCGAAGTCAAGGACATTGTGGCGAAGGCGGTCGGCGAGGCGGCGTGGTGCCTCATGACAGAGGAGAACGCCCGCCGCCTGCTGGGCCTGTAGCGCCGAGGCGCTTGTCCTGCTTACATCTTTCGGACAACGGCTATGTTCCCCACGTGGGTCGGCAACTGAAAGCCGCGACTTGTCCGCCGTAGCGCCAGCGCGAAGGCGGAAGCGGCAGCGCACGAAGGTGCGCGACCTTGCGTAACCGCTGGCAAGCGCCCGTCAGGGCGCGCAGCCTGCGGAAGGCCAATCCAGATCTCCCGGCGCCCGCACTTGTCCTGCCGTAGCGCATAGCGCGAAGGCGGAAGGGCGCGACAAAATGGTCGTTTTACCTACCCTCGTGGGGAACATGGCCTCTTGGCGAATTCGGCGATTGGCGATTCAAATGGCGCCATGGCCTTGTTTTCACCTGCCTGCTTCGCTTCAGTTAAGGATAAAGGAGGCTCCGGCGCTCACGTTGTTCTTGATCTTCTCGAGGCTCTGCGGGATGAGCTCCTTGACGC
>CACZQQ010000138.1 GCA_902783355.1 uncultured bacterium | reverse complement strand
GCCGCTTCCGCCGCTCCTCGTAGGCAGCGGAGTTGCGGTGGTCGCAGAAGTGCACGTCGCTGATGAAGAGTATCTTCTGCTTCACGGGCGCCCTCCGCGATTGTCGCGCATGGCCGGCTTCCAATGCCTATCTTCTTGCAATCCAAGATGTTGCGCAAACTCCGTCCGTGCCTGGATGACGAAGGTCGCGCCCGTCTTGTGCGCGTCGGAGCCGATTTCGAAGAGCGCGCCCGCGTCGCGGATGTCCTCCCAGAAGCGGATGTAGGCCGGATCCTCCATGAGGCAGCGGTTCATCTCCAGCGCGACGCGCCGTTCCACGGCCAGATGCACGATCTCCTGAAGATACTCGCGCGGCACAAGACCGAAATGCCATTTTGGGATGACGCCTGTCCTTTCGTAGAAGTTCCCGGAGCCGAAAGGATGGCCGACGATGTCGATGTTGCGGTTGTGCAGCAGCGCATTGCGGATGCGGCGGAACTCCATGTCGACATAGCCCTCGACCGTGGCGGGATGGTCTTCGTCCAGATGGGCCGAGCCGATGACGTAGTGGAGCCCCAGCTTCGCGCGGCCCTCCGTCCCGCAATCGTCCGAGCCGTCGTCGTGCAGGTCGGCCTCGACGCCCAGCCACGTGTCCGTCCGGTCGAAGGCGTCCGAATGGTACTCCGCCGACAGCTCCTCAAGGCAGCGGAAGGGATGGCGCGGGGAGGTGTTGCAGTGTTCGACGATGCCGACATAGCGGCTGCCCTGCGCCCGCGCGGCGCGCTGCTGCTCCGCCACGGTCGGGCCAAGCTCCTCGCCCTCCCCCCGGAGGCGGTAGAAGGACGCATGAATATGGTAGTCGCTCTGAACCAGCATGATGCTCTTCCATTGACTGAACGTCTCGTGACATTGGATAAACCCCATACTTTAATATTTGTTTCCCCTCCTGCAGACGGGGACGCGATGATTGCGGGAGAATGAATATAGTACGCAGGCGGACGCGGCACAACCGCCGCCCCGTCCCTTCCATCATGAGCGTCCTTATATTCTATATCTATCTTGCCCTTGCCCTGACAGCGGGCTGCCTCTGCAGCCGCAAGCTCCATTCGCCTGACGACTTCTACGTGGCCGGCCGCAAGGCGGGCACGCTGCAGGTGGCGGGTTCGCTCCTGGCCACGATTCTCGGCAGCAGCGCCATCCTGGGCAGCATCGACTTCGCCTACGCACGCGGCTGGGCGGGCGCGTGGTTCATGCTGTGCGGCGCAGCCGGCCTGCTGGTCCTCTCCTTCCTTGTCCACAGGCTCTTTGCCTTTCGCGGCTACCATCTGCCCGCCCTCTTGGGCACCTTCTACGGCGAGAGCGTCAAGCGGATGTCCGCCGCCGTCATCGCGCTGGCGTGGATAGGCGTCGTCGGCGCGCAGCTCATCGGCGCGGCGAAAATCACGACGGCGCTCTTCGGGCTTCCCCACGGCGGGACGGTCGCCGCCATCGGCCTGACGCTCATCGCCTACACCGCCTTGGGCGGCCAGCTCTCCATCCTCAAGACCGACCTCTGGCAGCTCGTCCTCATCCTGTCGGGCCTCCTCTGCATCTTCATCCTGCTGGCCATCAGGACGCCCGACCTCCACGGCGCGCCGCCCATGCTCTCCGACAAGTTCACGCCGTGGGAGCTGCTCGTGATGCTCCTGACCTACTCCACCACCTACGTGGCCGGGCCCGACATCTACTCGCGCCTCTTCTGCGCACGCGACGAAAGCAGCTCCCGCCGCGCGCTCCTGCTCTCATGCGCCGTCCTGCTGCCCGTCGCCTTCGTCCTGGCCTTCATCGGCGTCTACGGCGCGAAGTTCTTCCCCGACGCGCAGGGCTCGGTCCTCTTCGCCATCGCCAAGAGCGAATTCCCCGCGCCCGTGGCCCTCGTGCTCTATCTGGCCATCTTCTCCGCCATCCTCTCGTCGGCCGACACGACCCTCTTCACGGCCGGAACCCTCCTGTCGCAGTTCTTCAGGACGGAGATGCGCTCCTGGCAGAGCATCCGCGCCACGCGCTGGTGCATCGCCGCCCTGGGCCTCTTCGCCATCGCCACCGCCCTGCTCTGCACGTCGATTCTGGATGTCTTCATGGCCGCCATGGCGGTCTATTCGGGGGCCTTCATCGTGCCCGTCCTGTGGGGCATTGCGGGACGGCGCTCGTCGAAGAAGGCGGTCGTCGCCGCCATCGTGGCGGGTGGCCTTCTGGCCTTGACGGGCAAGCTCCTGCCCGGCGGCTACGGCAGCGCGCTCGTCATCGCCGCCTTCGCCGCCAACCTGCTCATCCTCTGGGCTGGAAGGGATTCCGGCGGCAATTGAGCCCCCATGGCAGGCCTGGCCATCCGCAGCATGGTAAAACAGATCGCACCATCCTGCGCCACCCACACCACATCCATGGACACGAACCCGACACAATCCCCCCACAAGGTCACCTGGCGCGAGCGCCTCGGCTGGGGCTGCGGCGGCTGGGCCGACAACTACACCTTCAACGTAGTCCTTATATTATATATGTATATATATGTGGACTTACTTCAAGACCTTCACCGGCAAGGCCTGCAACGCCGTCTGCGGCATCACCTGCGGTCTCGCCCTCAAGTTCTGCGGCTACGACGCCGAGCTGGCGGGGACCGCAGGCGGGATGCCGGAGGCGGTCTTCATCCGCCTCAAGTGGCTCTACATCGCGCTGCCCGTCGCCGGCGCCCTGCTGACCGCCGCCATCTTCCTCTTCTACCCGCTCAGCAAGGCGCGCATGGCCGAAATCCACGCCGAACTCGAACGCAGAGAGGCAAAATAAACTCCTTTTAGTCCGCAAAATACACAAAACACGCAAAACCATTTTCGTTCAACTTTTGCTCTGTTCCCCATCAGCAATGGGTAAAATTGAGACGTGTGACGCGAGACGTGGGGAAGGAGACAACAGGCACCAGACGGACGATAGCTCCATGCTGTCCCCCGTGCCTTTTCGTCTAACGTCTCCACTCACGTCTCATGTCTCTCGTCTCTCGTCATCCCTTCTGGAATGGCCATTGTGTTTTTTTTGTGTTTTGTGGACAATGGCCTTGAATAGAAACGCCCACATGAAATACGCATTTGCCATCCTCTTCTTCGCAGCGACGCTTCTTTTTGCGCAGGGGAATCTTCTGCAGCCAGTCGGCGACGCCTGGGAGGTCGGACGCAACGCGGAGAACGGCGCGCTCCTCCTCACGGACGGCCGATGGAGCGTCCTGCCCGCGACCGCCACGGCGACGGACATCTGGCGCGCCTTCGCCACCGACGAGGCGCTCGCCGCCGGCTTCGGTACCATCTGGTACGTCGGCCAGAACTTCAGATACACGTGGAATGGCAAGTCATTGAAAACAAAATAGATATAAATACAGATGGCAGG
>CACZQQ010000137.1 GCA_902783355.1 uncultured bacterium | reverse complement strand
GCAGTCGCGGCAAGCGCCGCGCCCGCAAACACAATCTTTTTTGCCATACCCTCTCCTACTGCGGATGAGACCACGCTGCCAGGCCGCCATGCAGCCGCGCAGCGTTCATATTATACCAGATTCACGTGATGGCGGTAAAGGCGGGCGCATCCCAGAAAGGCGCGAATGTCTAAAAGACAGGTCAGTCCGGATTGGGGAGGCGGAAGAAGAGCGCATAGTTGACGGGTATGACGACCAGTGTGAGGAGCGTCGCGAAGGCCAGGCCGCACATTACGGTGACGGCCATGGCGGCGTAGAACGGATCGGTGATCAGGGGCAGCATGCCGAGAACCGTGGTAGCGGCGGCCAGGCCGAGGGGCCTGAGACGGGTGACGCCCGCGCTCACGACAGCGTCAACCGGAGCATCGCCGGCCGCCAGCCGGGCGTTGATCTCGTCGATGATTACGATTGCGTTCTTGATCTGCATCCCAATGAGGGAGAGGAGGCCGAGGAGCGCCATGAAGCCGAATGGCTGATCGAAGGCGAGGAGACCTCCGACGACGCCGATGAGGATGAGCGGGACGGTGCAGAAGATGACGAGGGGCTTGCGGATGGAGTTGAAGAGGAACACCGTGATCAGGAACATGATGACGATGATGCCCGGCACTTTCGCGAAGAGGCTGGCGTTGGCGTCGCTGGAGTTCTCCTGCTCGCCGCCCCATTCGGCACGGTAGTCCTCCGGGAAGGTCTTGGCGAGTTCTTCTATGCGCGGGCGGAGGCGCACTAGCGCGGCGTTGGCGTTGTCGCCAGGCCCGGGATTGGCCTTGACGGTGAGGCAGAGGAGTCGGTCGCGGCGCGCTATGATGGCGTCTTCCGAGACGGTCTCGAAGCCGGAGAGGACCTGCATCAGCGGAATGGACTTGGAAAGGGAGTCGGGGCGGAACCAGGCCGACAGGAGCGAGTCGGGGTCGCGGCATTCTGATTCTGGCGCGCGGAGGCGGATGTCGATGGACTCGTCGCCTTCGAGCCAGGTGCCGATTGACACGCCGTCGGTGACGGTCTTGATGGCTTTGGCGACTTCCCGTCGGGTGATGCCGAGGGTTCGAAGCCGTGCGGGGGAGACGACGGGCCGGATGAGGTCGGTGCGGTTGCGCCAGTCGGTCTGGACTTCGACGAGGTGGCCGTCGGAATGGAATACGTCGAGGGCCTTCTGGCCAAGGATGCGGAGAGTGTCGGCGTCGGTGCCGAGGACGCGGAGCTGTATCTTCTGGGCGTCGCCGGGGCCTAGGACGAAGCGCTGGCAGGAGACCATGGCGTCTGGAATCTTTTCGGCGACGAATTCGTCAATCTTGGTGGAAATCTCAGGAACGCGCATGTAGTCGTCGAGGTCAACGAAGAGTATCCCGTAGGCGTTGTCGTCGTTCTCGGGGGAATAGGTGAGCATGAAGCGGAGTCCGCCCGTGCCGGCAAGCTGGGTGGTGCCCGTGACGCCGTCGAGGGTGCGGACGTATTCGGCGAGGGTGGTTAGCCTGCGGTCGGTGGCGCAGATGGAGGAACCTTCAGGCATCCAGAAGTGGACCATCATCTGCTTGCGGGTGGAGTCGGGGAAGAAGTTCTGCGCCACGTGGCCCGCGCCCATGAACGTGCCGATGAGGAGCGCCGCCAGGATGGCGAGGACGCAGAAGCGGTGCCTGATGCAGCCTGCGAGGAAGGCACGGTAGGCGGTGTAGAACTTGCCGCCGTAGGCGTCGCCGGCGTTTTTCGCGTCGGACTTGAGGAAGTCGGCGGAAAGGAGGGGCGCGAGGGTGATGGCGAAGAGCCAGGAGAAGAGGAGTGAGACCATCAGGACGATGAAGAGGGAACGGCAGTATTCGCCGGAGGAGTCCTGCGAGGCGCCGATTGGGGCGAAGGAGAGAATGGCGATGACGGTGCCGCCGAGGAGCGGCCACATGTTCTGCTTGACGACGTCGCAGGCGGCCCTGACCTTGTCGACGCCCTTCTGGGCGGCGACAAGGACGGCGTCGGCGACGACGATGGAGTTGTCCACGAGCATTCCAAGGGCGATGATGAACG
>CACZQQ010000136.1 GCA_902783355.1 uncultured bacterium | reverse complement strand
TCGCGGAGGCTGCGGATGATCTCGACGCGCTCCAGCGCGTCCAGCTCGGAGTGGAGGTAGCGGCTCTGGATGCCGACCTTGCGCAGATATTCCGAAAGCTCCTCCGCCATGCGCTTGGTCAGCGTGGTCACAAGGACGCGCTCGTGCTTTTCGGTGACGCGGCGGATCTCCTCGATGGCGTCGTCCACCTGTCCCTCCAGCGGCCGCACTTCCACCTCCGGCTCCAGGAGGCCCGTGGGGCGGATGACCTGCTGGACGGGCGTGCTGTGCTGCAGCTCGTAGTCGCCGGGCGTCGCGGAGACGAAGACGAGATTGTTCTGGAGCGACTCGAACTCGTCGTAGGTCAGCGGCCGGTTGTCGAGGGCGGAGGGCAGCCGGAAGCCGTTGTCCACGAGGACGAGCTTGCGGTTGCGGTCGGCGTTCTGCATGGCGTGCAGCTGCGGCAGGGTGACATGCGATTCGTCCACGACGGTGAGATAGTCCTTCGGGAAGTAGTCAAGGAGGGTGAAGGGGCGGCTGCCGGGGGCGCGTCCGGCCAGATGGCGCGAGTAGTTTTCGATGCCCGGGCAGTAGCCGATCTCCAGCAGCATTTCGATGTCGTATTTGGTGCGTTCGTGGATGCGCTGCGCTTCGACGAGGCGGTTGGCCTCCTCGAAAAGCTTCACCTGCTCCACGAGTTCCGCCTTGATGCCCTCCACGGCGCGGCGCATCCTGTCCTGCGGCATGACGAACATCTTGCAGGGGAAGATGGTGGCGGAGGTGGTTGCCTCCACCTCGGTGCGCGTCATGGCGTTGTGGTAGCTCATGCGCTCGATGCTGTCCCCCCAGAACTCGATGCGCAGAAAGTCCTCGCGGTGAGAGAGATAGACTTCAATGGTGTCGCCGGTGGCGCGGAACTGGCCGCGCGTGGGCGCCACGTCGTTGCGCGTGTACTGCATGCCCACGAGCTGCCGCAGGAGCGCGTCCCGCTTGATGTCCTGGTTGATGACGACATGCTGCTCCATGGAGGCGAACTCCTCGGGGTCGCCCATGCCGTAGAGGCAGGAGACGGAGCTGACGACGATGACGTCGCGGCGCTCCAGCAGGGCGCCGGCGGCGGCGAGGCGCAGCCGCTCCAGCTCGTCGTTGATGGCGGAATCCTTGGCGATATATGTATCCGTCGCAGGGATATACGCCTCAGGCTGGTAGTAGTCGTAGTAGCTGACGAAATACTCCACGGCGTTTTCGGGGAAGAAGCCCTTGAGTTCGCTGTAGAGCTGCGCGGCCAGCGTCTTGTTGTGGGAGATGACGAGGGTGGGGCGCTGGACGCGCTCGATCATGCCCGCGATGGTGAAGGTCTTGCCCGAGCCCGTGACGCCCTGCAGGGTCTGGTAGCGCTCGTTGCGCTCCAGAAGCCCGCGCGCAAGCGCGTCGATCGCCTCGTGCTGGTCGCCGGCCGGCTTGTAGTCCGAATGGAGGACGAAGCGGTTCAATAGCGGTAGTATTCCGGCTTGTAGGGGCCTTCGACGGGCACGCCGATGTAGGCGGCCTGCTTCTCCGTCAGCGTCGTCAGATGCGCGCCCAGCTTGTCCAGATGCAGCCGCGCCACCTCCTCGTCCAGCTTCTTCTCCAGCCGATAGACGGCCACGGGCAGCTTCTCGCGGGAGAGCTTCATCTGGGCGAGGACCTGGTTGGCGAAGGAGCAGCTCATGACGAAGCTCGGGTGGCCGGTGGCGCAGCCGAGGTTGACCAGCCGCCCCATGGCCAGCAGGATGATGCAGTGGCCGTCGGGGAAGACGTATTTGTCCACCTGCGGCTTGACATTGACATGGCGTATTCCTGTAAATGCCTGCAATTCAGCAACTTGTATCTCATCATCGAAGTGGCCGATGTTGCAGACGATGGCGCTGTCGCGCATGGCCTTCATCGCCTCCAGCGTGATGATGTCGCAGTTGCCGGTCGTCGTCACGAAGATGTCGCCCTGTGAGACGATCTCGTCGATGCGCAGGACCTGGTACCCCTCCATGGCGGCCT
>CACZQQ010000135.1 GCA_902783355.1 uncultured bacterium | reverse complement strand
CGACGGCGCCTACCATGACCTGGACGCCGTCGTCCGCGAATCGGCGGAGCGCGGCTTCAACTGCCTCCGCGTCGACGACGGCGCGGGCCTCATCGACTTCTCCGCGGAGCCTCCGAAGGGCACCGTCCCCATCCGCGAGCCGTACACGGGCTTCACGCGGAACATCCGGCAGTCGTGGTGCGTCGGCGACGGCGGCGAATGCGACCTCGTCGCGCGCCTCCTCGACCTCTTCAAGGCCGCGAAAAAGCACGGCGTCCGCATCATCCTCTCGTCGTGGTACTATCTGCATACCTATTGGTACTGCGGCGACGAGGCCCTCAACAGGCGCCTCCACGCCATTCCCGCCCACGAGAGGTTCCAGTACTTCGCGGAACAGCTTGATAATATCATAACTCTTTTGCGCCAAAATAGTTACATTGACCAGATCGCCTTCGCGGAGATTCTCAACGAGGCGGACGGGCTGAAGTTCGTCGGCGGCTACGGCAATGTGGCGCACACCCCGCCGGAGGAGCGGCGCCGCTTCAGGAAGGACCACGAGGAGGCGCTCGACTGGCTGCGGCGCCGCCATCCCGACGTCCTCTTCGCCTACGACAGCTACGCCGCCGGCAGCACCGACCCCGACCTCTTCCCGCGCAACCTCCAGCTCTGGAACTGCCACTGCTACTACATGTGGGACATCTACCGCCTCGTCGAAGGGCGCCTCCTGCAGGACGGCGTCGACGTGGACGACCCTGCGGAGAACGGCCTCGCCATGCCCTACCTGCGGAAGCCGTTGCGGCCGCTGGCCGACGTCTACGCCTCCCGCGAGGGGCGCCTCTTCGCGGCGGAGGACTGGTATCGCCGCGTCTGGCTCTATTCGCAGCTGGACCCCGCCCGGATGGACGAACTGGAGGGCAGGTTCATCCGGCAGTTCGAAAGGGACTACGAGCGCTACCGGCAGAAGATCGTGGACGAGCTGGACGCGGCCGTCGCCTTCCGCGACGCGCACTGCCCAGGCGTCCCGCTCGTCATGGCGGAGGGCTGCACCTACTGCGGCAGCAACTTCCTGCAATGGGAGGAGAAGTGCGACAAGTACTGGGAGCTGCTCGCGTTCGCGGGGGAGCAGTTCAGGGCGCACGGCTTCCTCGGCGCCGCCATCCGCACCTGCTCCGGCCGCGAGGACCCCTCGTGGAACTGCCGCAAGGACGACTACCTCCGCATCCACCGCGCCATGCTGCAAGGATGAACCACGGGAGGGCCGCGCTCCTGCGCGGCCGCATGGATGGCCCACGGGAGGGCTGCGCTCCTGCGCGTCCGCAGCCGTCGGCGGGGATGTGCCGCTCCGCAAGAGTTTTCCGCCGTCGGTTGCAAAACGCCCAGACGCCATTATATTAACGCGCTTTACGAACCACAAGACTTTCCAACAACCATCAGATAGCGCCGTCTCGGCGGCGCCTTTGCACGGAGCGCTCATGTACGCAATCATCAAAACATCTGGCAAGCAGTACAAGGTCGAGCCCGGCCAGTCCTTCTACGTGGACCGCATCGGCGGCGAGAAGGGCGACGCCGTCGAGTTCAAGGACGTGCTGCTGATCTCCAACGACGCTGACACCACCTTCGGCTCGCCCACCATCGCGGGCGCCGTCGTCAAGGCCGAGATCACGGAGCACTTCCGCGGCCCGAAGCTGATCGTCTTCAAGATGAAGCGCCGCAAGCGCAGCCGCCGCAAGAACGGCCACCGCCAGGACCTGACGCGGCTCACTGTCAAGGAAATCGTCGGCGCGTAGTCCGCGCCTGGCGGCTTGCTGCGGGGGAGGGCGCCTGCCCGAAGCCCCGCGCTCTCCTTTCTTGAAGGCACGGATTCCCCTGCGGAGTGCGTGCCTTCCGTGTTATTTGTCCTTGCTGAATCAAAAGACATGACCATGACGACGAACGCTTGGGACATCCTCGTGGAGCGGGGATTCATCTACCAGAGCACGGACGCGGAGGCCATCCGCAGGCGGCTGGGCGAGGGCCCCGTCACCTTCTACGTGGGCTTTGATCCGACGGGCAACTCGTTGCACATCGGGCATTTGCTGCCCGTGATGGCGATGCGGTGGCTGCAGAGCTGCGGCCACCGTCCGCTGGCGCTTGTGGGCGGCGGCACCGCCATGATCGGCGACCCCAGCGGCAAGAGCACGGCGCGCCCCATCATGACCGTCGAGACGGTGGACGCCAACGTGGTCGCCCTCCAGTCGCAGCTCTCGCGCTTCCTCGACTTCGGGGAGGGCAAGGCGCGGATGGTCAACAACGCCGACTGGCTGCGGGGCCTCAAGTTCATCGACTTCATGCGCAGCATCGGCTCCCTCTTCAGCGTCAACAAGATGCTGACTGCCGAATCCGTCAAGATGCGTCTGGAGACCTCCCTCTCCTTCCTTGAGTTCAGCTATCCGCTGCTGCAGGCCTACGACTTCAACACGCTGTGCGCCAACTACGGCTGCCTCTGCGAATTCGGCGGCCAGGACCAGTGGGGCAACATCGTCGCCGGCGTGGACCTGACGCGCCGCCTCCAGCAGAAGGAGGTCTACGGCGCCACCTTCCCGCTGCTCCTCAAGAGCGACGGCACCAAGTTCGGCAAGACCGCCGGCGGCGCCGTCTGGCTGGACGCCGACCGGACCTCCCCCTTCGACTACTACCAGTTCTGGCGCAACACGGAGGACGGCGACGTCGCCCGCCTGCTGGGCTTCTTCACCGCGCTGCCGATGGACGAAGTGCGCCGCCTGGGCGCGCTGCCGTCGCCGCAAATCAACCGCGCCAAGGAGATTCTGGCCTACGAGGCGACCGCGCTCGTGCATGGCCACGAGGCCGCCGCCGCCGCGTATCTGGCCGCCGGCGGGCAGTTCGGCTTCGCCGACCCCGAGGGCGCCATCGCCACCAGCAGCCGCCTCGCCACCGTCTCCGCCGCCGCCGCCAACGAGGCAATCCCCTCCGTGACCGTCACGGCGGAGGAGGTCGGCGCAGGCATCGGCGTGCTGACGCTGATGGTGCGCGCGGGCCTCTGCGGCACCAACGGCGACGCGCGCCGCCTCGTGCAGGGCGGCGGCTGCTACATCGGCGACACGCGCGTCACCGACCCCAAGGCGCAGGTCACCGCCGCCGACTTCCAGGAGGGCGAACTCCTCCTGCGCGCCGGCAAGAAGGCCCGCCGCCGCGTCCTCTTGCAGAAATAGACAATTTGTGACAACTCAAGACAACTCCTGACACTCTTCCTTGACAAAGCACAAGCATGGCCACACAGATTGATCCCCGCGCCGCCATCGCCCCAGGCGCCCAACTGGGCGAGAATGTCACCGTCGGCCCCTTCGCCGTCATCGAGGCGGGCGTCCGCGTCGGCGACGACTGCGTCATCGGGCCGCACGCGGTTCTTTCCGGCAACACGACCATCGGCCGCGGGACGGTCGTCCACACGGGCGCCAACCTGGGCGACACGCCGCAGGACGTCCACTACGAGGGGGCCGAGGCCTTCACCGACATCGGCGAGAAGTGCCAGATCCGCGAGTACGTCACCGTCCACCGCGGGGTGGAGGAGGGCAGCCGGACGGTCGTCGGCAACCGCGTCATGCTCATGGCCTTCTCCCATCTGGGGCACAACTGCCAGATTGCCGACGACGTGGTGGTCGCCAATGCCTCTCTGCTGGCGGGCCGCGTCGAGGTGGGCGCGCACGCCTTCATCTCCGCCCATGTGATGGTCCACCAGTTCGTGCGCATCGGCGCGCTGGCGATGGTGGGCGGCGGCAACGGCGTCGTGCAGGACGTGCCGCCCTTCTGCATGCTGCAGGAAGGCGCCATCCAGGGCATCAACGCCATCGGCCTCCGCCGCGCCAACTGGTCCGCCGAGGCGCGGGACGCCATGCGGGAGGCCGTCCGCATCGCCTGCTTCGAGGGCCTCAGCCGCCCCAGCGCCATCGAGAGGCTGAGGGCCGAGCTGCCGCAGCTGCCCGAGGTTCTCGCCTTCATCGACTTCCTGGAGGGGACCAAGCGCGGCATCACCGCCGGCCGCGGCGTCAAGGCCAGCTAGGCGCCCTTCCGCGACGCGCATTCTGCTCGGGAATATGCCGCAACCGGACGCCGCCTGCTTCGGTGTGCGAATAGTGTGCTATATTACCCTACTTTACGAGCATGAAGAGAAAAGCCACCATCACACGCGACACGCGCGAGACGCAGATCCGCCTCGCATTGGACCTGGACGGCGCCCCCGACGGCAACAAGATCGCCACGGGCGTCCCCTTCATGGACCACATGCTGGACGCGGCGATGCGCCACGGCCACTTCGCCTTCAGCGTGACGGCGCACGGCGACCTGGAGATCGACGCGCACCACACGCTTGAGGACCTGGGCATCGCCTTCGGGCAGGCCCTGAAGGAGGCCCTGGGCGACAAGCGCGGCGTCACGCGCTTCGGCGCGGCGGCGGTCCCGCTGGACGAGGCGCTGGCGCGCGTGGTCCTCGACCTTTCGGGGCGCCCCTACCTGGCGTGGCGCTGCGACTTCCCCGAGGCGCAGGCCGGCGGCCTCAACGTCCGCCTCTTCCATGAATTCTTCCAGGGCCTCGTCAATTCGGCGGGCATGACGCTCCATGTGGACCTGCTGGCCGGCGACGAGGACCACCACTGCCTGGAGGCCATCTTCAAGGCCTTCGGGCGCGCCCTGCGGCAGGCGGCCGCCATCGACCCCGCCCTCGCCGGCGCCATCCCTTCCACCAAAGGCACCCTGTAGTCATGGGTGCAACCCCGAGGAAACACGACAATGGCTGACAATATCGACCTCTCCACCCTGCGGCACAGCGCGGCCCACCTCATGGCGGCCGCCGTCCAGCAACTCTGGCCCGACGCCAAGTTCGACATCGGGCCGGCCACAGAGGATGGCTTCTACTACGACTTCGACATGGAGCACCATCTGGTCACCGAGGACCTGAAGGCCATTGAGACGCGGATGCGCAAGATGATCGGCCAGAAGATCCCCTTCGTGCGCAGCGAGGTCTCCCGTGCGGAGGCGCGCGCCTACTTCGAGGGCAAGGGGCAGGTCTACAAGCTCTCCCGCCTGGACGACATCGAGGAGGGTTCCACCATCAGCATGTACACCAGCGGCGACTTCGTTGACCTCTGCCGCGGCCCGCATGTGGAGAACTCCTCGCAGATCGGCGCCGTCAAGCTGCTCGGCATCGCCGGTTCCTACTTCCGTGGCAACGAGAAGAACAAGATGCTGCAGCGCGTCTACGGCACCGCCTTCCCGAGCAAGGAGGAGCTCGACGAGTACCTGAAGCGCGTCGAGGAGGCCAAGAAGCGCGACCACCGCAAGCTGGGCACCGAGCTGGAGCTCTTCTCCACCCACGAGGAGATCGGCCCCGGCCTCATCTGCTGGCACCCCTACGGCGCCCGCATCCGCCACACCATCGAGACCTTCTGGAAGGACGCCCACTACAAGAACGGCTACGAGCTGGTCTACACGCCGCACATCGGCCGCGCCAACCTCTGGGAGACCTCCGGCCATCTGGGCTTCTACCGCGAGAACATGTACTCCAACATGGACATCGACGGCGACCCCTACTACGTCAAGCCCATGAACTGCCCCTTCCACATCATGATCTACAAGTCCCGCCCGCGCTCCTACCGCGAACTGCCGTGCCGCTGGGCCGAACTGGGCACCGTCTACCGCTATGAGAAGGCGGGCGTCCTCCATGGCCTGCTGCGCGTGCGCGGCTTCACGCAGGACGATGCGCACATCATCTGCACGCAGGAGCAGATCGAGGACGAGATCCGCGAGGTCATCCGCTTCTCCATGTACATGTGGAAGTCCTTCGGCTTCAAGGACATCAAGGCATACCTCTCCACCCGCCCCGCGAAGGCGGTCGGCGAGCAGGCCAAGTGGGAGAAGGCCATCGACTCCCTGCGCAAGGCCGTGGCCGCCGAGGGCCTCACCTGCGAGGTGGACGAGGGCGGCGGCGCCTTCTACGGCCCCAAGATCGACCTCAAGATCAAGGACGCCATCGGCCGCGAATGGCAGACCTCCACCATCCAGTTCGACTTCAACCTGCCCGAACGCTTCAACCTCGAATACGTCGGCCAGGACGGCCAGCGCCACCAGCCCTTCATGGTGCACCGCGCCCTGCTGGGCTCCCTGGAGCGCTTCTTCGGCGTGCTGACCGAACACTACGCGGGCGCCTTCCCCACCTGGCTGGCCCCCGAACAGGTGCGCGTCCTCCCCATCTCCGAGAAGTTCCTCGACTACGCGAAGTCGGTGGAGGCGCAGCTGCGCCAGGCCGGCCTGCGCGTCAGCACGGACACGACCCCCGACCCCATCGGCGCGAAGGTCAAGGGCGCAGGCGCCATGCGCGTGCCCTACCTGCTGGTCGTGGGCGAGAAGGAAGTGGCCGACGGCACCGTCGCGGTCTCCGTCCGCGACCGCTCCAAAGGCAACGGCAAGTACTACGTCAAGGATGTCGTCCAGACTCCCGCCGAGTTCCTGGCCCGCATCCAGAAGGAGATCGACGAGAAGGCATAGTTCCGCATTTCCGCCTTTGCGTCGTGCAGAACCCCCAAAACAAGAGGAAATCGCGTGAAGCAACTCAGACCCGGTGACCGCCTTCTCAAGGGGAAGGCAGTCCGTCTCATCGACCAGAACAACCAGCAGCTCGGCATCATGAGCTTCGAGGCCGCCATGGCGAAGGCCCAGCAGGCCGACCTCGATCTGGTCCTTGTCCCCAGCCGCGCCGAACCGCCCGTCACCCGCATCATGGATTTCGGGAAGTACCAGTTCGACGAGGCCAAGAAGGCCCGCGAGGCGCGGCGCCAGCAGGTCCAGCCGAAGCTCAAGGAGATCAAACTCCACGCCAACATCGACGACAACGACTTCCAGATCAAGTGCCGCCACGCCATCGACTTCCTGACGCATGGCGACAAGGTGCGCCTCCTGCTCGTCTACCGCGGCCGCGAACTGGCCCACCAGGAGCTGGGCATGGAGGTCCTGAACCGCTTCATCGCCCAGCTGGAGACCGTCGCCACCCAGGACGGCGCCCCCAAGCGCATGGGCAAGAGCGTCACCACCGTCTTCACGGTCAAGCCGCAGTGCCGCATCGCCAAGGCCCCCGCCAAGCCCGCCAAGGACGCGAAGGAGTCCAGGGACGACAAGGCGGAGGGCGCCGCCGACGAGGCCTAGTTCTTTCGGGGGGCTTCTCCCCCGTCACAGATGTTCCGGAAATCCAAGAAGCCGTCGGCGCGGCAGGGCGAAGGGTCCTTTTCTCTACCCTAGCCCGGTGCCGTCGGCAGTTCCGGACGGTCCCACAACAGAAGGAAACACGACAATGCCAAAGATGAAAACGAGAAAAGCCGCCGCGAAGCGCTTCAAGCAGACCGGCACGGGGAAGTTCATGCACAACTGCGCAGGCGCGCGGCACATTCTCACCAAGAAGAGCCGCAAGCGCAAGCGCCGGCTGAACCAGGCCGCCGAGGTCAAGAGCACGGAATACAGCCGCATGAAGGCGTGCTTCCCCTATGGTCTGTAACCTGTAACAAGGAGATTGAAGAATGAGAACGACCAACGCTCCTGCTTCGCGTGCACGCCGCAAGCGCGTGCTCAAGATGGCCAAAGGGTTCCGCGGTGCGCGTAGCAAGCTGATCCGCATGGCCTATACCGCGACCGACCGCGCCATGGCAAACGCCTACGTCGGCCGCAAGGACAAGAAGCTGGCTTATCGGCGCCTCTGGACGCAGCGCATCAACGCCGCGTGCCGCGCGCTCGACTTCAAGTACAGCTGGCTGATCGACGGCCTCAACAAGGCCAATGTCACCATCAACCGCAAAATGCTGGCTGACCTCGCCGTGACCGACGCCGACGCTTTCAAGCAGCTCGTCGAAAAGGCACGCGCCGCCCGCAACGCCTAGTCCTGCGCCATCTTGGCAAAACCCCACACCCCGCAAAGGGAGCAATCCCTCTGCGGGGTGTTCTTTTTTGTTCGCGGCGCATTCCGCTTCGGCGCGGGCTGCGGATTTTTTGCGCCGCATCTGCGGGCGCCAAAGTGGCGCCCGCTCAGGTTGGTGGGTGCAAGCAACCTGCTTTTGCGGGGTGGGGTGCCGCCGGCGAGAAGCCGGCGGGCGCCGCATCTGCGGGCGCGGGCTGCGGGCGCGGGGAATCAGGGGGTTCGGGGGGCTTGCCCCCCGTCGGTTGTAGCTAGCGGGGCATGCTTTCTTTAAGTCTCTTCCGCAGAATGAAATATAGTACAACAAGCAATGTAAGGAAGGTGGCCAGCCAGGAGACGGGATAGGTCATGTAGAGCCAGAAGAGCGTATGGAAGCGCGGCGTCTGGAAGAGGGTGGCCAGCCAGATCATCCGCAGGCCGAGGGCGCCGGCCAGGCAGATGGCGACGGGCAGGATGGAGTAGCCCATGCCGCGCATGACGTAGGCGGCCGTGTCCATCATGCCGCAGATGAAATAGAAGCCGCAGACGAGCCGCAGGCGGTAGCAGCCCGCGTCGATGGCGGCGGCGTCCTGCGTGTAGAGCCCCAGCAGTTCGCGGTTGAAGATTTGGCAGACGGCGGCCCCGACGAGTCCGACGGCGGTCGCCGCGAGGATTCCGCGCCAGAGGGTCTGGCAGATGCGGCGGTAGTTTTTCGCGCCTGTGTTCTGCGCCGTGTAGGACATGGAGGCATGCGCGAAGCCGTTCATGCTCGTCCAGAGGAAGGTGCCGATGTTGCCGGAGGCCGCATTGCCTGCGATGACGTTGGGGCCAAAGGAGTTGACGGCGCCCTGGATGGCCAGGTTCGCAATATGGAACATCATGCTCTGGAAGGAGTTGGTGATGCCGAGCTTCAGGATTTGCGGGATGGCCTTGGAACGCAGCGTCAACTGCCGCAAGTCCAACCGGAAGTCGTCGCGCTCCCATGTCAGAAGCCACAGTAGCATCGCCATG
>CACZQQ010000134.1 GCA_902783355.1 uncultured bacterium | reverse complement strand
GGCGGAAACATGCGTGCCCGTACACTGACAAACTATACACCTTCATTTGGAGGTTGGGGCAATGGCTGGACCTATTGTCTGCGGAAATGCTTCATGGTGTGTTTTTGACTGTGCACATGCCAGACAAGGGTCTCATCCGGATGCATTTCGGAGATTCTGTGGGATTGTCGCGCATTCGCCGGACCGAACGCCAGAGGCGGGTTATGCTTTTGTTGGACGCTGTTTCGGAGGGGCGGACAGGACAGCGTCCGATTGCTGCGCTGTCCAGTCCTGCGCATTGAATTGCCGGTGGAGCTCCTTGTCGGCGTAGGGGTCCTCCGCATCGGGGGCCAGCTCCTCCTGCGTGTAGCCGGAGAAGAGGCGCGTGACGCGGACGGTCCGGGCGGCCTCGTCGCAGTCGAAGGCGGCCCGCCATGTGCGGTAGGCCAGGACGTGCGCGCCGCCGGGCGTGGCGACGAGCCGGTTGCGGTCGCCGTCCAGCGGATTGTTGGCCAGCCGGTCGGAGATGTAGTCCTTCAGGCAGGGGATGCCGTTGCGGACGAGCCACGCCGTCTGCGCCTCCGCCAGGGGCGTGTAGGCGACTTCGTAGGTGGGCATGTCGTCGTCCGCCGTCCAGCCGGGAGCCGCATTCGGAAATGCATCGGCATAGGGGAGATATGGCTTTATGTCCAGGATGGGCGTGCCGTCCAGCAGGTCATGGGCGGCGACGGTGAGGCTGCGCCCCTTGATTTCAACCAGTTGCACGCAGGAGAGGCCGACGGGGTTGGGGCGGTAGGGGGAGCGCGTGGCGAAGACGCCGACCTTGCGCGTGGTGTGACGCGGCGGCAGGACGCGCGGCTTCCAGCGGCCGACGTTGCGGTCGAAGACGAAGAGGACCCATATCATGCTGAAGCCCTCCAGCCGGTAGAGGGCGTCCTCGAAGGAGAAGCCGTTGAAGAGGTCGATGCGGCCCCAGTTGGCGCCGGCCAGCGCCCCTTGCCGCGGTACGTCGTAGGTGTACTTGGCGAGGCTGTGGAAGATGCCGATGGGGTGGAAGATGAATTGGGGGCGCTCGTCCGTCATGGCGTTCTTTCAGATGAAGGCCAGGTCGGCGTCGGGGAGCCATCCGGTCAGGCCGTTGGGCAGGCGGACCTCCGTCCATCCGGCACGGCGTCGGGTGACGGTGACCTCCGCGCCGTCGTGGAGGGGGGCGTTGAAGGCGGCGGCGTAGCTGTCGTCGTCGCCTTTGCGGGGCGTCGTCTCGGCGGCGACGACGATGGCCACGCCATGGCGGCTTTCGTTCCAGTGGGAGAGGCCGGCCGAGAGGGCGAAGGCGGCGCACCAGAGCGCCAGCAGGGCGGCGCTCCAGGCCAGCCAGAGGGGCCGCCGCCACAGGAGGAATGCCGCCGCCAGCGCCAGCAGCGGCACGGGCCAAAGGGCGAGGCGCAGGCGCAGGGCGGGCGAGAGGTCGTAGTGCCAGAAGAAGAGGGTGCGCAGGACGCGGGTGGATTCAGGCGCCTCGAAGTTGTCCTGCCGCTGCGAGCGCACGTAGCGCAGGTTGTTGGCCAGGTCGAGGTTGCCGGGCATGCGGCGCTGTGCCTTGAGGTAGTGGGCGATGGCGTGGCCGTAGTGCCGCTGGCGGGCGTGGAGGTTGCCGAGGTTGTAGTGGAGCCGTCCGCCGTCGAGGCCCATGGCGGCCGCGGCCTCCCACTTCTGGATGGCGGCGTCCAGGTCGCCGGCCTGGGCGGCGGCCTCGGCCTCCAGACAGACCTTCTCCAGGTCTTCGTTCGGCGTGGCGGCGGCCAGTGTGCAGCAGGCCAGCAGGGCCAGCAGGAGGAAGAGGTGTTTCTTCATTATACTTACGCCTCCACTTTGCGGATGAGTTCACGGAGGGCATCGCTGCTGGGGGCGCTGCCGGCGAAGCGGATGGCCTCGACGGTCTCCAGCGCTTCGCGCCATGTTGCCAGCTGCTTCTGCGAGAGCCTCTTGCCCTCCAGATCGGCGGGGCCGAAGGTGCCGCCGGGCAGGTTGAAGCGCCGGATGGCGTATTCGTGGAGGGCGTGGTAGAGGGCGTCCGCGGCGGCGCTGTCGCCCGGACGGTAGGCCGTTGCGGCGCGGCGCAGTTCGCGGAGGGCCGCGTTGCGGGCGCGCGATTCTGGGGAGGAGAGGCGCAGGACAGGGACCAGCCGGACCAGGAGGCAGGCCAGCCACAGTGCCGCCGGCAGGACGGCGAAGAGGAGGAGGCGCTTCCGGAGGCTGTGCGCCGTGTCCGCGCTCGTGTCCTCCAGCACTTCGCGGGCGCTGTAGTCCGCAGCCAGCCCCTGCGTGTTCTCCTCCGGCGGCGCGGCGGAAGGCGCAACGGCGGGGGCGGGCGCGCCCTGTTCGGCGGCGATGGTGGCATCCTGCAAGGTCACCTGCTTGACTTCGCCGGCGGTCACATGGACGGGGGCGCTGCTGGCGTAGAGATAGCTTCCCGTCGCCGGATCGAAATAGGGGATTTTGAGGGCGGGGAAGAGGAGGTCGCCGGCTTTCTTGGCGCGCAGGGTCATCTGGAAGGCGAGGGCGCCGGTCGCCTCGTCGCGGGTGGGCGGCTCGTCGTCGCCGCTGACGCTGAAATGCTCTGCCACGGCTGGATTGTCCTTCAGCGGCGGCAGCCGCGTCTCCTGGCTGACGCCTGGACCGGAGAGGGTGATTTCGGCGATGATGGGGTCGCCGACGCTGACGTCGGTGTGGCTCAGGCGGACGTCGACTTTGACCTGGCCGACGAGGCCGTTGTAGTCGGCGGGGCGCCCCTCCTCGGGCGGTTCGCTGACGCGCAGCGTCACTTCGTTGCTCAACGGCCTCACGGTGCGCGTGGCCTCCATCCGGCCGAAGAAGGGGTCGCCCTGAAGGAAGTCGAACGGATCCATCGGATTCACGCGGCGCCGTCTGGAGCGTGCGCTGTTGTCGACGACTTCAATGGCCATGGTGAAGGGCGGGAGCGTCAGTGTCCCCGCCTTTCTGGGGACGATCTCCACTTCCATGGTCATGATCTGGCAGGGGATGCCGTTGATGTCGCGCTGTGTGACGTGCCAGTTGCGCGAATCCTGCCAGTCGAAGTTCTCAGGCATTCGGAAATTGCGGGCCATGATCTGGCGGGGTGTCTCGAAGGCTATGATGCTGCGGACCCTGTCCAGGGGAAGGGTGACCGTGTAGCGCAACGTGACTGGCAGGCCCGGGACGGCCTCCTCCGGCTCGCAGCTCTGCTTCAGCACGATGTCGGCGGACGGATCCCCCTGGGCGCCCGGGGCCACGACCTTGACGGTGACGGGCGTCGTCAGGCCCTTCTCTCCCTCCACCTGCACCGCCATGGCGGGAATCTGGAAGGTGCCCGTGCGCTTGGGCATCAGATGGTAGGCATAGCGTATGACGTGGCTGGCTCTGGAGGTTGTGCGGCCGTTGACGATGCTGACCGACGTCTGGGTGGAGACGTAGGGGCCCTCCGGGCCTTCGACATGGAAGGGAAAGTCGTCGGGGAAGGTGGGCAGCTGCACCTCCGGCGTGCTCCGGCGGTTTCCCTGGGCGACGATCTCGATGGTGTATTGAAGGCTCTCCCGCTGGGAGACAGTGCGGCTGTCGACGCTGCTGCTGACCTCGATTGCGCCCAGCAGAAGCGACGCTCCGAAAAGAATGGCTAGAAGAAGACGTTTCATGAAAGGTTCGCTTGGGGAGAAAAACTGTCAGGCTACCAGTCCTTTTCAACAGGCATCTGGCGGGACTGCTCGCGGCGCTTCCGCTGGCGGCGCAGCTTCTCGTTGTCGATGATCCGCTGCAGTTCGCGGTCAAGCTGCACCTGTGCAGGAGAATCCTGGCCTTCGGATTCCTTCTCTTCAGCCGCCTGCTCCTGCTGCTGACTCTCTTGCTGCTGACTTTTCTGCTCTTGCGACTGCTGCTGCTCTTGATTCTTCTGCTCTTGAT
>CACZQQ010000133.1 GCA_902783355.1 uncultured bacterium | reverse complement strand
GAGAACTTCAAGGACGTGGAACTGGTCGCCGCCTGCGACCTGAAGCCCGAAATGTGGAACACGCCACGCAGCCAGAACGAGAAGGCGCAGTGCGAAATCTTCCCGAAGACCAAGTTCTACACCTCCCTCGACCAGATGCTCGACGAGGTCCCCATCGACATCCTGCTGGTGGAGACGGGCGCGGACGTCCACGCCGAAAGCTGCATCAAGGCCCTCAGGCGCGACATCAACGTCTTCTCCGACATCCCGTCGGTGGCGAATCTGGAGGAGGCGGGCGCGCTGTGGCAGGCGAAGCAGGCCTCGAAGGGGCGCTTCATGACGGGGGCCAACCCCAACGAATGGGGCTTCGTCAACGCCCTCTGCGACTTCTACGAGAAGGGGCTTCTGGGCGAACCCTACTACATGGAGGCGGAATACATCCATCCGACGGACGAATGGGAGCACAAGCTCCTCACCGAACACAGCCCATGGCGCAAGAAGCTCGCGCCCATCCGCTACTGCACCCACTCCCTCGGCCCCCTGCTGCGCATCCTCAAGGACGACCTCCGCGAGGTCGTCTGCTTCGGCACCGGCATGCACTCCACCGCCGAATGGCGCAACGACCCCGACTACGACAAGGACGACATGCAGGCGGCCCTCTTCCGCACCGACGGCAACGCGGTCGTGCGCCTGCTGCGCGGCGGCGGCAAGATCGCGGCGCGCCTCGGCCACCACACCTACCGCGTCTTCGGCGCCTACGGCTACTTCGAGCGCATCGATTCGCGCGGCAAGACGCCCCCCGTCACCCGCTTCCAGTCCCTCAAGCTCTACGGCATGTCCGAAACCATGGCGGAGATTCCCATCGACCAGATGAACATGGAATTCCGCCACGAGAAGGCCGTCCAGCTCCACGGCGGCGCCGACTACGCCCTCTTCGCCCACATGTTCGCCGCCTTCCAGCGCGGCGACGAAGACTTCCCCATCACGTTGCGCGACGGCCTCCGCATGACCCTCCCGGGCATCTACGCCGCACGCTCCGCCGAACTCGGCGGCCAGAAGCTGCGCCTCCGCTATCCGTGGGACGACGACTGGACGACTGAATTGCCTTGATTTTTCAACTCGTTCAAAACAAACAACATAGGAGAACAACCGCAATGACAGAGAAATTCCGTTTTGGCGTCGTCGGCATGGGCATCGGCCGCGTGTGGGCGCGTGAAATCGCCGCGAACCCCGAATGCGAGCTGGCCGGCATCTACGACCCGTACTTCGACGAGCAGCCCAAGGCGCGCCGCGACGAGGTGGCCGCCTTCCATCCCGCCATCTTCCGCTCCTACGACGAGCTCTTCGCCGCCAAGCCCCAGATCGTGGTGGTCGCCTCCCCCGACCAGTGCCACTGCGAGGGCGTCGTGAAGGCCCTCGACCACGGCTGCGACGTCATCTGCGAAAAGCCGCTGGCGCCGACCGTGGAGGACTGCCAGAAGATGGTGGAGGCCGTCAAGAAGAGCGGCCGCCGCTTCATGACGGGCCAGATCTGCCGCTTCACCCCCGGCTTCATGCTGGCCAAGCAGCTCATCGAGGAGGGCCGCATCGGCGAAATCGCCTGCATCGAATCCGAATACGCCCACAACTACCGCCTCGGCGCCGCCGGCTTCCAGGAGTGGCGGCGCGACGCCAAGGTCGCCCGCGAGAACATCGTCGGCGGCGGCTGCCACGCCATGGACCTCCTCCGCTGGATCATGGGCGAGCCCACCTCCGTCTACGCCGTCTCCAACCACATGCTCATGCCCGACTGGTGCCAGACCGACGACAGCTGCTACGCCATCATGCGCTTCAAGAACGGCGCCATCGGCAAGATCTTCGCCTCCTGCGGCGTCAACATGCCCTACAGCATGCGCACCGTCATCCACGGCACCAAGGGCAGCATCGTCTGCGACAACACGCGCGACCACATCGACATCAGCGAGTTCCCGCTGCGCCGCTCCTCCGGCATGCTCGGCCTGGGCACCATTCCCGTCTCCAAGGCCAGCCACAACGTCGCCGGCGAGATCAACGACTTCCTCCGCCATCTGAAGGACGGCACGCCGATCCCGACCGACGTCTACGAAGGCAGCCGCACCGTCGCCCTCGGCGACGCTATCATGCGCTCCGCCCGCACGGGCCAGCCCACCGTCCCCGTCGCCTTCGAAAAGTAGCCTTAATAATAGGTACTGTACAGGGGGCCGCTGCAAGGCTTCTGCCTTTCCGCCGCGACTGTCGTGCACGGCCTGGCCGTGCACTCAGGGCGTCCGCCAACCAGAGGCCTTGCAAAAGCCCCTCTTGCAATCCACGCCCCCCAACAAGGAGCCGCAAATGGTCCGAAGCAAGTTGTTTGCGCTGATCGCGTCCCTGTCCGCCCTCTTCGCCGTCCTGGCCGCCGCAGCACAGGAGACGGCCGCCGCGCCGAGGCCGCTGGTCTACAGCCACGCCATCGACTTCCTGGACAACTGCTGGCACAACCAGGCGGACCACTACCCCCTGGAGGAGCTGGAGCGCCGCGTCAAGGAGGCGGCGGAGGGCGGCATCCGCAAGATCTACTTCAGGGGCATGGGCGGCACCTCCTACTACCCAAGCCGCTTCCGCCCGCTCTACAACGGCGACCACCGCGCCAACTCCGCCAAGCTTGTCAAGACCATCCACACCTACGACCCGCTGGCGGAATACTGCCGCGTCTGCGCCAAATACGGCGTCGAACTCTACTATTGGCACACCATCTTCGACAACACGGGCTACTTCGAATACTTCCCCGGCATGGCCGAATACGAGAAGTTCGGCCGCCTGCCCTGCGGCGACGACAGCCTCCCCGACGACTTCTACACCGAGCACCGCAAGGCCTACCTCCCGCCGCAGCCGCTTGAAGACCATATCGGCCTCATCATCCTGCGCTCCACAAGCAAGACGGCCAACGCCGACCGGCTGGAAATCCACACCGCGGCGGACGGGCAGCCCTTCCAGCGCTACACCAAGCCCTTCCAGGTGGCCACCCTGCCCGACGGCAAGGGCGAATACGTCGTCGTCTCGGGCCTCGACATCGCGGAGAACAACGTCAAGTTCGGCGGCGACGTGGCCATCAGCACGGATCCCCTCCAGGAGGGCTGCCTCCGCGCCTACTACGTCAACGGCAGGCCCGTGGAGATGATGATGGCCTGCGACACGCTCGTGTGGGGCGACGTGGACACCGCCCACCAGCTCCGCGGCCCCGGACGCCCCTGCCGATGGGGCAGGAACGACGGCCGCACGATGGTCGCGCATTTCGGCAGCTTCGACCGCCACGCCCTGGGCGTCCCCGACTTCGCGAAGGCGGCGGCGCGCGAGCGCGTCAAGAACATCGTCACCGAACTCTTCGACAACTACCCCTACCTCTCCGGCGTGGCCTTCTCCATCCGCACGCACTCGATCCCCTCCCCCGGCGCCATCGACCAGCTGGGCTACGGCGACCTCTACTACGGCTTCTCCGACCCCGCCGTCCAGCGCTACCAGGAGCGCTACGGCATTGACCCGCGCCGCCAGCCCTACGACAAGAGCAAGTTCCTCAAGGTGCGCGGCGAGTTCTTCACCCAGACCCTTGGCGAAGTCGCCGCCATCGCCCACCCGCGCGGCAAGAAGGTGGAGTGCATGGCCCCCATCCATCTGGCCACCATGCGCGACGGCTGCCGCGAGGGCTGGGTCGACTTCGCCTACGGCAACAACTTCCCGTGGTGGCGCCACACCTCCGTCGACGACTACTTCGACATCCGCACATGGGCCCAGAAGGGCTATGTGGACAATGTCATCATGCTCGGCCACGCCCTCCATCAGACGGCCTGGCCGGAGAGCTTCCAGAAGGAGGCCAGCCTCTTCCGCGAACGGCTCGCCGGCACGCCGACGCGCCTCACCCTCCACGTCCTCGCCAACGACATGGAGCCTGAAGAGATGAAGCACTTCCTCCCGCTTGTCCTCAAGGACCCCAATCTCGACGAAATCGAATTCTACGAGGAGGAGGTCTGCCACTTCTTCTACCAGATCTTCCTGGACAGCGCAAAGGCCGCCAACCGCCAGCTCGCCCCGCTGAAAACTCCGTAACATACTGTACCGCAAATAGTTACATAACAAACGCCACACAGGACCGCCATGCCTCCACAATTCGTCTTCCAAATGCAGGGGATGTCCAAGTTCTACGGGGACAAGCCCATCCTGCAGGACTTCTACCTCTCCTTCTATCTGGGCGCCAAGATCGGCATCGTCGGCGAAAACGGCGCCGGCAAGTCCACGCTGCTGCGCATCATGGCGGGCGAGGACAAGGAGATTCTGGGCAGCGCGGTCATCACGAAGGGGATGCGCAGCCTGCTCGTGCCACAGGAGCCGCAGCTCAATCCGGAGAAGGACGTGCGCGGCAACCTGGAGGAGGCCATGGCCCCCGTCCAGCGCCTCATCGACCGCTACGACGAAGTCATGGCCAAGATGGGAGACCCCGGCCTGTCGCAGAAGGAGAGCGACAAGCTCAACGACGAATTCGACTTCCTCCAGAACGAAATCGACCGGCTGGACGGGTGGAACCTGGAGCATCTGCTGGACGTGGCCAGCTCCGCCATGCTCCTGCCGCCCGACAACGCCGACGTGTGCACCCTCTCCGGCGGCGAGCGCCGCCGCGTCGCCCTCTGCAAGGCGCTGCTGGAAAAGCCCGACCTGCTGCTCCTTGACGAACCGACCAACCATCTGGACGCCGAGACCATCGCGTGGCTGGAGAAGGCGCTGCGCGAGTATCCGGGCACGGTCATCATCGTCACCCACGACCGCTACTTCCTCGACCACATCACCAAGTGGATTCTGGAGATCGAGAACACGCGCGGAATCCCCTTCGAGGGCAACTACAGTTCGTGGCTGAAGCAGAAGCAGGAGCTGCTGCGCCAGATCGAGAAGAAGGAGACCACGCGCCAGAAGATCCTCAAGCGCGAGCTCGAGTGGATCTCCGCCACGCCCGCCGCCCGCCAGAAGCAGAACCAGGCCCGCATCACCCGATACAACGAACTGGCCTCCCAGACCTTCGAGCTGGAGCGCGACGAGCTGACCATCCAGATCCCGCCCGGCCCGCGCCTCGGCGACAAGGTGCTCAACGTCAGCCATCTGTGCAAACGCTTCGGCGACGGGCCGCAGCTGCTCGACGACGTCTCCTTCAACGTGCCGCCGGGCGCGGTCGTCGGCATCATCGGCCCCAACGGCACCGGCAAGACCACCCTCTTCAAGATGCTCATGGGCCTTGAGAAGCCCGACAGCGGCGAAATCGAACTGGGCACCACCGTCCAGATGTCCTACATCGACCAGAACCGCGACGAACTGGTGGACAGCCATACCGTCTATGAGGAAATCACGGACAACCAGGAGAACCTGAACGTCGGCGGCAAGCTCCTCAACGGCCGCGCCTACGTCTCCAAGTTCAACTTCCGCGGTCCCGCGCAGCAGAAGCTGGTGGGGCAGCTCTCCGGCGGCGAGCGCAACCGCGTCCATCTGGCCAAGCTCCTGCGCCGCGGCGGCAACCTCCTCCTCCTAGACGAGCCGACCAACGACCTGGACGTCAACACGATGCGCGTCCTCGAAGGTGCCTTGTGCGAGTT
>CACZQQ010000132.1 GCA_902783355.1 uncultured bacterium | reverse complement strand
GAGGTCGCGGATGACGGATTCGGTCAGGTAGGCAGGGAGTGTCATAAGGGGCTTGCGGAGGCCGCTCGGCCTCAGGCAAGGAATCCTATGGGGTTGGGGTGTTTCTGGAGAGTTGGACGATGAGGATGACGGCCATGACGGCCAGGAACTGGAGCGTGACCAGCACGGCGCCGAAGGGGGGCAGCCACAGGAGCGAAAGGGCGCCGCAGTCGGCGGCGACGTTCAGCAGCCAGACGAGCAGCACCGCGCGCGGGCGGCTGAGCCCCAGCTGCACGAACCTGTGCGAAATGTGGCGGTTGTCCCCCACGTAGACGGGCTTGTGGAGGCGCATCCGGATGATGACCACCGTCACGGCGTCCAGCAGCGGGACCGCGAGAATCATGAGGGGGATCAGGACGGGGAAGGGGGTCGGGGAGTCGGCGTGGTGGTAGAAGGTGGTCAGGATGCAGAGCAGCGCCAGCATGTAGCCCAGGAAATGGCTGCCGCTGTCGCCCATGAAGATGGTGGCGGGCGGGCGGTTGAAGCAGAGGAAGGCGGCCGTGGCGCCGGCCGTGGCGCTGGCGAGCGTGGTCACGAAGTGCTGGCCGCGGCATCCGGCGGCGATGATGATGAAGACAAGCGCGATGAGCCCCGTGCCCCCCGCCAGCCCGTCCATGTTGTCGAAGAAGTTGACGGCGTTGATGACCGTCACGATCCAGAGGGTCGTCAGCAGCCATGAGAGGGGCAGGGGGTAGACGCCCGCCAGCACGCGCACGCTGCAGGCGGTGGCGCCGGCGGCGATGAACTGGAGGAGGAACTTCAGGCGGGCCGGCATGGGCTTCCGGTCGTCCAGCAGGCCCGCCGCCATGAGGGCGGTCGCGACCGCGACGATGGTCAGCATGAGACGCCGCACGGAGGCGATGCCCGCAAGCCCCTCCCGCACGCCTGCGGGGAGTCGCGCGGCGAGCAGGCCGCAGGCGAGCAGGCCCAGGCAGAGCGTGGCGAACCAGGCCGCCCACATCGCCATGCCGCCGGCGACCGCCGTCGCCTGCTTGTGCGTCTTGTGCCCCTCGGACTTGGGGCGGTCCAGCAGGTTCAGGCGCGGGGCGAGGGCGCGCGCCGCCCAGGTGAGTGGCAGGCCCAGCAGGAAGGCGGCCAGCGCGGTCGCTATGTAGACGGGAAGCCAGGTCATCTTTGGGCGTCCTCCCCCTGGCGGATGCGTTTGGCGATGAAGTCGGCGACCTCCTCGGCGGTCATCCCGTCGGTGTTGACCGTCTCCGCGTCGGGCGCGGGCCTGAGGGGGGCCGTGGCGCGGGTGGAGTCGATGCGGTCGCGTTCGGCGATGGCGGCGGCGACCTGTTCCAGCGTCGTGCCGGGCGGCACCTCGCCGGGCTGCGCCATGCGACGGCGCGCGCGCTCCAGGGGCGAGGCCGTCACGAAGAACTTGTATTTCGCCTGCGGGAAGATGACGGTGCCGATGTCACGCCCCTCCATGATGACGATGCCCAGCGAGGCGCATTCGCGCTGGCGTTCCAGGAGCCACTGGCGCACCTGGGGCAGCCGCGCCACCTGGCTGACGATCGCCGCCGCCGCCGGCGACCGCACGTCCGACGCGGCGACGGGCGCCCCGTTCAGGCAGAGCTGTGGCTTGTTCTCCGCGTCGACGCGGTAGCGAAGCTCCAGTGTCGCCAGAAGCGCCGCGACCGCATCGGGCGACTTGTCCGGGTCGAGGCCGTGCACATTGCACTGCCAGGCGATTGTGCGGTACATGTCGCCGGTGTTGATGTAGTAGCCGCCCAGGCGGGTGGCCAGAAGGCGCGCGACGGTGCTTTTGCCGGAGGCCGCAGGGCCGTCCAGGGCGACTTGAAAGGTGGGGGATGTCATGGCTTTTGAGGGACTTCCGGGGCCTGTTCCGTTGTCTTCTCGGCGGCGGTGGCGTTCCTGTGGAAGAGGCGCCAGGCCCGCTTGCCGTCGAAGAAGGTGATGTAGAGCATGAGGGCGATGAGAAGTCCTGCGAAGATGTTGTAGATCCAGGTGAGGACGCGTGCGGGCAGGCGCCTGTGGGTGAGGCCCTCGATGCCGGCGAAGACGATGTGGCCGCCGTCCAGGACGGGGAGGGGCAGTAGGTTCATGAAGGCCAGCGAGAAGGTGATGAGGATGATGAAGGCGAAGCCGCCCCGGTAGCCCTCGTCCTTGAGCTTGTACCACAGCATCATGAGGATGCCGCCGGGGCCGCTCATGTGGCGCAGGCCGATGGTGGCCCCGGGCGTCTCGCGGGGCGCCCCCGTGACGGCCGATTTCAGGCGGCCGACCAGCGGGGAGAAGAGAAGGCCCAGCGTGCGCGCGGTCGTCCCCATGACGTTGGTGAACTGGCTCCAGGGGCTCGGGTGCGTGATCACCTTGTCCAGCCCGTCCGCCAGCACGATGCCGATCTGCCAGGCGGGCGGGTCGGCCTCCTCGTTCAGTCTGGGGGTTGCGGTGAGGCTCATTGCGCGGCCGCGTCGCTTGAGCGCAAAGCGCAACGGCGCCCCCTCGCTCTGGCGGACCGCCTGCTGGAAATCCTTCATGTCGTGCACCGCTATCCGGCGGACGGCTTCGCCAGTGCCGGCGTCCAGGACTTCCACTTCCGTGAAGACATCGCCTGCCTGGAGCCCCGCCGCCTCGGCGGGCGAGCCTTCAAGGACGTAGGCCACGCTTGCGCCGAAGGAGGCGCCCAGCGCCGGCAGAAGACTTCCGCCGTCCGACGGCGCGGACAGCGTGAAGGGCGCCAGCGAGACCTCCTTGCCCTGTCGTTCGACCGTGAAGACCATGGGCTTCCCCGCAAATTCCTTTAGTAGTTCTCCTAACTGATTGACGCCAAGTATGTTACGTTTATTGCAGGCCAGGAGGAGGTCTCCGTTTTTGGCACCGGCTTCCTGCAGGGGGCCGTCCAGCGTCTCGCGCAGCTGCAGGGGGTTCGCATAGTCGAAGAAGGGGAAGCCGAGGTTTTCCCGCAGCGGGTTCGGGCGGACGGCGTAGGTGAAGGAGAGGGGTTCACCGTCCCTGACCACGCCCAGGGTGATCTCCGCCTGGTTGCTGTAGACGTATTCCTTTTGGAATTCGTCCGTGCCGCCGGTGAAATGCCTGTTGTTGACGGCCACGATGCGGTCGCCGGCCCGCAGGCCCGCCTCCCACTCGGGGTTGGGCGCCTCGCCTTCCTTCCCGTCCGCCCCGACCAGCTTCTCCGGCACGTATGTGGCCACGACGGAGCTGGCGGGGGCGGGCGTCCACAGGCCGGCCGCCCACATGACGGTGGCCAGGAGGAAGCCGAAGAGGATGTTGAAGGCGGGGCCGGCGAAGGCGGTGAGGGCGCGTGCGGCGGGTGTCGCCGGCTTCAGGTCGCGCCCGTCGGAGGTCTTCGGGTTGTCGGTGGGGTCCAGCTGGGGCAGCGAGACATAGCCGCCGAAGGGCAGGAGGCTGACGATGAAGTCGATGCCGCGCCAGCGGAAGCCGCAGACGCGCGGCCCCATGCCGATGGAGAACTTCTCGACGTGCAGGCCCCGCCACAGCGCCACGACCATGTGGCCGAATTCGTGGATGAAGACGCAGAATCCGAAGAAGAAGACGATGAAGACGATCTTGAGGATGGCGGACAGGATGGAGAGCATGGAGGTGTCAGGGCTGGTGGAGTTTCCAGAAGCCGTCCAGCAGGGCGTGGACTTCCTGTGCGGTGGCGCAGCGGCAGACGTTCTGGTAGAGGTTGCGGCATTCGGCGAGCTCCACGCGGCGGATATAGTCGCGTACGGGGGGGATTGTGGCCGGGTTCATGGAGAGGAAGCGCAGTCCCGCCCCCAGGAGGGCCGGCAGGGCCTTCTGGTTGCCCGCCAGCTCGCCGCAGATGGCGACGTGCTTGCCGGGATAGCGTTCCGCGACGGCGCAGATCTGGCCCAGCAGCCTGAAGACGACCGGATGGCACTGCCGGTACCATTGGGCGACGCGGCTGTTGCCGCGGTCCGCGCCGAAGAGGTACTGGACGAGGTCGTTGGTGCCGACGCTCACGAAGTCGCTTTCGGGGATGAGCTGGTCCAGGGAGAGGGCGGCGGAGGGGAGCTCGACCATGATGCCCACGCGCGGGCTCCCGCACTCCTGCCCCGTCTCCTTCAGGGATTCGGCCGCCTGCGCAAGCATCGCCTTCGCCTGCCGCAGATCGTGCAAGTCGGCCACCATCGGGAACATGACCCGGAGGTTGGGGTAGCGCGCCGCCACCCGCAGGATGGCGCGGCAGTGCGTCATGGCGAAGTCGCGGTTCTCCTCCGCCAGAAGGAAGCGGAGCCCGCGCCAGCCCAGCGACGGATTCAGCTCGTCCTCCCACTTGAAGTACTGCAGCGGCTTGTCGCCGCCCACGTCCAGCGCGCGGAGCACCACGCCGGCCCCCTTGCAGCCCTCCACCAGGCGGCTGAAGACGCGGTACTGCGTGTCCTCGTCCGGCGTGCTGTTGCGGATCATGAACATGAACTCGGTACGGTAGAGGCCGACGTCCCGTATGCCGACGGAGCGCAGGGTGGGCAGTTCCGAGAAGAGGGTCACGTTGCCGGTGAGCCGGATGCCCGTGCCGTCCTTGGTCTTGGGCTGGTCGTCCAGAGGCGCGGGCGCCTCGTCGCGGTTCTCGCGGCTCCTGCGCGTGGCCTCCAGCGGCAGCTTGTATTGCGCCAGCAGGGATTCGGAGGGGTTCTGGAAGCAGAGGCCGGACTGGCAGTCCAGCAGGAGGCTGTCGCGCGGCGTCAGGAGCCTGTGGATGCCGGCAAGCCCTGTCAGCATGGGGATGCGCAGCGCCCGCGCCAGAATGGTGGCGTGGCTTGTGGCTCCGCCGCTCTGGCAGACGATGCCGTGGACCTGGCGCAGCGGCGAGGCGATCAGCTGGCTGGTGAAAAGCTCGCTGGTCACAAGGATGACGGGCTCGTCGGGGGAGAGCGGCTCCTCCAGGCCGTCGCGCTGGCCGCCCGTCAGGTTCCGGCTGGCGTTCAGAAGGCGGAGGATGATGTCCTCCACGTCCAGAAGACGCTCACGCAGATACTCGTCGTCGATCTGGCGGAACTCCTGCGCGAAGTCCTTGTAGGTCATCGAAAGCGCGCTTTCCAGCGTATAGCCGTCGGCGATGTGCCCCTCGATGCGCTGCCGGATGGTGGGGTCCTCCATCAGCGTCGCATACATCTCGAAGATGCCGTCGTCCGCCTCGGCGATCAGGTCGTTGATGACGCCCCGCGAGTTCTCCATGGTCTCGCGGGCGATTCGATAGACGCGCTCCAGCAGCGCCATCTGCGCGTCCGTGTCGCTGCATGTGCGCAGGTTGGTTCCCTGGAGGGCGTCGTCCCCCGCCAGGAGCTGGCATTTGCCGAAGGCGACGCCTGGCACGATGGGCTGCCCGCGGCGGAAGGATTCGGAGAGCTGGTTGGCGCCGGTCTTCTGGTGCTCGTCGGCTTCCGCGTCGCGGCTGACCACGGAGTTGGCCAGATAGGCGGCCAGCGTGGTGGAGAAGACGGAGACGATGTCGGCGATGGCCTTTGGGAAGGCCTGGCGGGCCTTGCGCAGGAGCATGAGGAGGCCGACGGTGCGGCCGCCCATCACCAGCGGCTGGGCCAGCAGGCTGCCGCACCGTGTCGCGATGGAGGTGCGCAGGGCGTGCCCGTCGAGCGTCCTGCCGTTCCGGATGGGGCTGTTCACCGCGCGCTTCCGCAGGAGGACGTCCCTGATGAACTTGCAGGCCTGCGGGTGGGGCTGGATTTCGTCCACGAAGAGGCCATGGCTGGCATCCAGCTGGGGGTGCGTCCCGCCCTGGTCGAGGTGGATGACAAGGCAGATGCGCAGGTTGAAGGCCTCGGCCAGTCGCTTGCACAATTGCGCGAGGGTGCGGGATGGCGGGGCCGGCTGGTTCAGGATGCCGCAGCACGCCGAAATGATGTTGAGGTTGCTTTCGCGCATGGGGCTGTCTTCTTGAGGGAAAAAGCGGGCCTGGGCTGTAAGCCAGATTCTGTGCGGCGCGCAATGCGCCCGACGGCCATTCATCTGACGCGACCGATACCCGGGACTGCCGGCGGACCGGCTTGTCGGCGCGGGCCGCGCCTCGTCCCCTATTTGGTCTTGCACCGGGATGGGCTTGCCGCCCCGGCCCGTGGGCCGGTGGTTCGCCACGGCCTGTCGCCAGGCCGCGCGGCGGGCTCTTGCCCCGCCTTTTCACCCTTGCCGGCCGAAGCCGGCGGTCTGGTCTCTGTGGCGCTCTCCTGGCCGCGGGGTCGCCCCGCGACATCCGCCCTTTCAGACGGAATCCCTGCCCTGTGGTGTCTGGACTTTCCTCCCGGCCCGGAGGCCGGGCGGCCGTCCGCCCAGGTCCGCAAAAAAAAGTACTCGTAAAAACACATTAATGTAATATCTGTTTTGATGGGCGGCACTCCCCAGCTTCTAAAAGCGCGCGCGCGCTTTATATTATTGGCGCGAGCCATTCCCAAACCCACCATCCACAACAACGGAGCGTTCCATGAAACTCGACCCCACCGTCATGAAGGACTGGCAGATTGCCGAAGCCGCCGAAGAACAGATGCTTTCCCCCGCGCAGCTGGCGGAGAGGCTGGGCCTTCTCCCTGAGGAGGTCATCCCCTACGGCCGCGACATCGCGCGCGTGGACGAGAAGGCCGTCCGCGCCCGCCTCGCCGGCCGCCCGCGCGGCAAATACATCGACGTGACCGCCATCACGCCGACGCCGCTGGGGGAGGGCAAGACCACCACCGCCATCGGCCTCGTCGAGGGGCTTGGCAGGCGCGGCCGCCGCGTCACTGGCGCCATCCGCCAGCCCTCCGGCGGCCCCACCTTCAACATCAAGGGGTCCGCGGCCGGCGGCGGCCTCGCCCTCTGCATCCCGCTGGCGCCCTTCCCCATGGGGCTGACCGGCGACATCGACAAGATCACCAACGCCCACAATCTGGCCATGGTGGCGCTCACCGCCCGCATGCAGCATGAGCGCAACTACGACGACGCGCGCCTGGCCAAGAGCCACCTGACGCGGCTGGACATCGACCCCGCACGCGTCCAGATGCGGTGGGTCATGGACTTCTGCGCCCAGGCCCTGCGCAACATCACCATCGGGCAGGGCGGCAAGATGGACGGCTTCGAGATGCCCTCCGGCTTCGCCATCACCGTCTCCAGCGAGCTCATGGCCATCCTCGCGGTGGCGGACAGCCTCGCCGACCTGCGCGAGCGCATCTCCCGCATCGTGCTGGCCTACAGCAGGTCCGGCCGCCCCATTACCACGCGCGACCTGGAGGTGGACGGGGCCATGACCGCCTTCATGGTGGATGCGCTCAACCCCACGCTGATGCAGACCATCGAGGGGCAGCCGGTCCTCGTGCACGCAGGCCCCTTCGCCAACATCGCCATCGGGCAGAGCTCCATCATCGCCGACAAGATCGGCACGTTGACCTCCGAATACCACGTGACGGAGAGCGGCTTCGGCGCCGACATCGGCTTCGAGAAGTTCGCCGACCTGAAATGCCGTGCCTCCGGGCTGAAGCCGGACGCGGTGGTCATCGTGGCGACGGTGCGCGCCCTCAAGATGCACGGCGGCGGCCCCGCCGTCAAGCCGGGCGTGCCGTTGGACGAGGCCTACACGAAGGAGAACGTCGGCCTGGTCGAGGCGGGGTGCGAGAACCTCATCGCCCACATCGAGACGGTCAGGAAGACGGGCGTGACGCCTGTCGTCTGCATCAACGGCTTCTACACGGACACGCCGGCCGAGATCCGCCGTATCCGCGAACTGGCGGAGGGCGCCGGCGCGCTCTGCGCCGTCTCGCAGCATTGGCTGAAGGGCGGCGAGGGCGCCCTGGAGCTGGCGGAGGCGGTCGAGGAGGCCGCCAGCCGCCCCAACGACTTCCATCCGCTCTATCCGCTGGAGATGCCCTTCCGCGAGCGCATCGAGACTGTCGCCCGCGAGGTCTACGGAGCGGACGGCGTCACCTTCGCCCCGGAGGCCGAGGAGAAGCTCAAGGCCCTCCAGGCCGATCCCGCGGCCGCGAAACTGGGCACCTGCATGGTCAAGACGCATCTCTCGCTCTCGCACGACCCCAACCTCAAGGGCCGCCCGCGCGGCTTCACCCTCCCCATCCGCGACATCCTGCTCTACCAGGGGGCCGGCTTCATGGTGCCGGTGGCGGGCGACATCAAGCTCATGCCTGGCACCGCCTCCGATCCCGCCTACCGCCGCATCGACGTCGATGTGGCAACCGGCAAGATCCGCGGTCTCTTCTGACGGTCAGCCACCATGAAAAGGCTCTTTTCCATTCTGGCCCTGGCTCTTGCGCTTGCGCTCTTGCTGGCGGGATGCGCCACGGGCTACCGCCCGCCCTCCTTCCCCGTGGCCTACATGGTGCCCACCATGGTCAGGGGCGAGCTGCTGCGCAACCTGCCGCGTCTGGAGGTGGCTCCCGAGGAGGTCGTCCGCGTCCTGCACGAGGCCGGCCTCTGGGATGAACTCGCGCGCCTCGACATGCCCATGGCGGAAATCCGCACGCTCTGCCGCGGCCTCGCCAACTACGGCTACGGCGAAATCGACGCGCACCGCTGCCCCGGCAGCGCCATCGACCGCATCGTCCTTGTGGCGACTCCCTCCGGCGGCATCCTGCTCTTCCACAGGGCGCTGAAAGGCGGCCAGAGCGATCTGGAGGGGCGCGAATACGTGACGGGCGGCCGCGTGCTGCCGCCTCGCACGCCTGCGGGAAACGCGCCGTGACGTGGCTTCCCGACGCGGGCTGCCGCGCTCCCGCCGTGCTGGAGGCGCTTGAACGCCACAACCGGCGCGTCGGCGCATGGCTTGACAACTGGTACGCCCGCGCCGGCGTCCAGTGGACGCCCCGCATGATTGTCCCGCCGGAGGTGCGCCATCGTCTGGAGACCTTCCTGCCGTGGGAGGAGGTCCGCACCTCGCTGGCGGCTCTGGGGGACGCCTTCCTGCCCGCGCCCGACTGGCTGCCCGCTGTGCTGGCGCGTGGCGCGCTTGAGAATATCACCGACCTCTGGGAGGAGATTCCCGCCTTTGCGGGAAGAATCCGTCTGACTCCGGAGGGGCTCCTGCCCTTCTTCTGTGCCTGTGCCGATCCGCCCCGCTATGGGACGTTGCAAGGAAGATATCCAATTCAATTGCAACAAGTTACATCTAATATTCATTTGGGCGGCAGACTGCTTGACCTAGGTTGCGGCGTCGGGCTGGGGCTCCTGGAAGCCGCCTCTGTTCTGCAGGCCCGCGAGGCCGTGGGCGTCACCATCGAGCCATTGGAGGTCTGGATGGCGACGAACCGCCGCCTTCCGCATGACGCTCGCCGCGAAAGGGCGCTGCAGGCCTTTCCTGCCTTGCCGCAAGTCGTCTTCCAGAGGGGCGACGCCATCGAGTTCAAATGCGCCGGACAGTTTGACATAATCCTATGCAATGGCCTGGCTGGCGGGCGGTTCCTCTCTTCACCCATGCAAATCCGACGCTTTGCGGAAAACGTCCGCGCGCTTCTTGCGCCGGACGGTCTCGTGGCCCTGGCCAACGCCTTCCACGAGGGGCGCCGCCCCGCCGTGGAAGCGGTTCTGCAGGAGCTGGCTGGCTCTGGCCTGCATTGCCTCCAGCCCGGATGGCGCAACGCGCTCTTCAGGGCGCCCTAGGCGGCAATACGGGATGGAGCCTCTTTGACATGCGACACGCGACACACGAGATGCGGAAGCTAATATCCCGATAACCTCACGCCGACAGGAGGATTTCAAGTGGAAAATGTGCGAATTCGTTAAAATTCGCACACTTTAGTATCTGAATTTATTCAAATTCACACATTCTTGTATCCGAATTCGTCCGAATTCAAACACTTTGCAGGTGGCGTTGTCTATGGAATATAATTGCGTGCAAAAAGTTTCGTCTTTTCTCTAACCTTTGCCGGCCTTCAAGTCGTCGAGGCGCATCTTCAGTTCCGTCTCCAGCTTTTCCACTTCCGTGGAGGCGGCCTCCCATTTCCACGTGGCGTCCTCGGACTCCTTGGCGATGGCGGCGAGGCGCTTGTTGAGGGCTTCGAAGTCGGCGGTGGCGGCCTGCGCGGGGTCGTTGAGCTTCGCGTAGATGTCGGCCTGCTCGGCCTCCAGTTTCGAGATGAGGTCCTCCATCTGCGTGACAACCTCCTCGTGGGGGCGCTTCAGCTTGCCGAACTGTTGGCGCAACTGCGATTCCGCACGCCGCATTTCGCGGCCGTTCAACGGCGCGGCGGCTTCGTCGGCAACCGGCTTGCCTTGTGTCTTGACTTCTTTCGGTGCAATATGTTGCTTTGAAGATGACGGTGCCGTTGCAGTGGCCTTCGCCTGCGCTTCGGCCGCCTGACGCGCCAGCAGCTTCTCGCGGAAATAGTCGTATCCGCCGTAGAAGCGTGTGATCTTGCCCGGCTCCATGTAGAGGATGGCGTTGGCGACGCCGCGCACGAACTCGATGTCGTGGCTGACCAGGACGATGGTGCCCGGCCAGCTGGCCAGCGCCTCCTGGAGCGCCTCGCGGCAATGGATGTCCAGATGCGTGGTCGGCTCGTCCAGCATGAGGAAATTGAGTGGTTTCAGGAGGAGGCGCGCCAGCCCCAGACGGACCTTTTCGCCGCCGGAGAGCACCTGCACGCGCTTGTCGATGGCCTCGCCGGAGAAGCCGAAGCCGCCCAGAAGCTCGCGGATGTCGGCCTCGGTGCGCTCGGAGGCGTATGACTTGGCGGTCTCGTAGACGGTGGCGTCGGGATCCATCGTCTCGGCGTAGTCCTGCGCCTGGTAGCCTGGCTGCACGTTCGAGCCGACGACGACGCGGCCCTCGCGGGGCGTCAGCCGCCCCGCCATGAGGCGCATGAGCGTGGTCTTGCCCATGCCGTTGAGGCCGACGATGGCCACGCGCTGGCCGCGCTCCAGCCGCAGGTCGTAGTGCGAGATGACGTCATGCAGGCCGTCGTAGGAGAAGGAGAGGTTCTCCAGGCGGAGCACCTCGTCGCCGGAGCGCGGCGGCTGCGGCAGGCGGATGCGCGGGCCGTGGACGGTGATGGACTGGACCTCCACGTCCTCCAGCTTGTCGAGCTGCTTCTGCTTGCTCTGCGCCTGGTTGGCCTTGGTGGCCTTGTAGCGGAAGCGCTCGATGAACTTCTCGAGCTGCTCCTTCTTGCGGTCCACGTTGCGCTTGAGCGCGATCAGCTGTTCGTGGCGGTTCACGCGCGCCTGCAGATACTGCGCGTAGTTGCCGGAGTAGCGCGTCACATGGCCGCCCATGACCTCCAGCGTGACGTTGGTCAGCGCGTTGAGCAGATAGCGGTCGTGGGAGACGAGGAGGAGGGTTCCGGGGAAGGAGCGCAGATAGTCGCGCAGCCATTCGACGGCTGGGACATCGAGGTAGTTGGTTGGCTCGTCCAGCGCGAGGATGTCGGGGTCTGAGACAAGGATGCGGGAGAGTTCGGCGCGGATCTGCCAGCCGCCGGAGAAGCTGCGGAAGGGGTCGCCGAAGCGCTCCTCGGGGAAGCCGAGGCCGGAGAGGGTCGCCTCCGCGCGGCTGCGGATCTCGTAGCCGCCCAGCTGTTCGAAACGGCTTTGCAGGTCGCCGAGGCGCTTCAGCAGCTTCTCCTGGCTGTCGCCATCGCAGGAGGGCTCCTTCAGGCGCTCTTCGATCTCCTCCTGCTCCGCCACGATCCGGCTGATCTCCGCATGGCCGGCCTCCACATAGTCCAGCAGCGACGAACGCACGGCGTATGCGTCCAGCTGCTGTCGGACATAGCCGAAGCGCAGGCTGCCGGGCAGGCTGCATTCGCCGTGGTCGGGCTTGACGCGGCCCGAGAGCATCTCCAGCAGCGTGGACTTGCCGGCGCCGTTGGGGCCGACGAAGCCGACGCGCTCGCCGTCGTGGATGGCGAAGTTCGCCTCCACGATGACCTGCTGCCGCCCGTAGTTCTTGCTGACGTTGATGTACTGGATCATGCGTGGCCGCCAGAGATGTTATAGTATCTTCCATCGCGGGCGGCGGAGGCCGCCCTTTTGACAAACGGGCCCTGGGTCCCCGCCGCGCCGCGGGGCTTCTGCAGGAAAAGGAGTGAAAGGATGGTCTGGTTCCACATCGGGATGTTCCTGTTGTTTCAAGTCGTCGCCAACCTGTTCTTCAAGTGGGGGAGCCTCGCGCCGAGCCACTACTGGTGGGGCTTTGCGCTGGGCAACGCCGTCGGCATGACAAGCATCCTCTTCATGCTGGGCATGTATCGCGCCATGCCGGCCGCCGCCGTGATCGCGGTGGGGACGGGGGGCACCTTCCTGCTGAACCAGGTCGTCATGCGCCTCGTCTACCGCGAGCCGCTGTCGTCCGCCGCGACGGCCGGCCTCGTGCTGATTCTCGTCGGCATCCTGATGACAAGCCTGCTGAACCATCCTGCACGGCCGAAAGAGGGCGCCGAGCCGCCGACTGCCGCGGCGGCAGAGAAGTCGCCTCAGTGACCTGTGCCGCGCCGAAGCGCCGGGTCACACGACGGTCAGGTCGGCGTATTGGGCCTGGACGAAGGCGCGGAGGCGTTCTGGGTCGATGGCGATGTTGAGGCCGACGCGGCCGCCGGAGACGCAGATGTGGTCGTAGAGCTGCGCGGTCTCGTCGATGAAGGTGGGGAAGAGCTTCTTCTGGCCGATGGGCGAGCAGCCGCCGTGGATGTAGCCGGTCAGGGGCAGGAGTTCCTTCTGTGGAATCATCTCGATGGACTTCTGTCCGGCGGCGCGTGCGGCCTTCTTCAGGTCGAGGCTGGCGGGCGCGGGGATGACGAAGACGAAATGGTCGCGCTTTGGCCCCTGCGCCACAAGCGTCTTGAAGACCTGGTCGGGCGGTTCGTTGATCTTCGCGGAGATGCTCACCGCGTCGATCTTGCCGTCCGAGACATCGTATTCAAACCAGCGGAAGGGGATTGCGGCGCCTTCCAGAAGACGCAGCACGTTGGTCTTGACCTGCGGTTCCGCGTGCTCAGCCATCATGCGTCCTCCTCCGACAGCGCGGCAATGGCCTCCTCCAGAAGCCCCTTGTCGGTCATCGGATGCTTCACGTGGTTGATTTCCTGATAGTCCTCATGTCCCTTGCCCGCAATGACTAGATAGTCGCCTTCCTTCAGGGCGGCCAGCGCCTCGCGGACGGCCAGGCGGCGGTCCGGCTGCACGGCCACGCCGCCGCGGCCTGCGGGAAGTCCCGCGCGCATGTCGGCGATGATGGCCAGCGGATCCTCCGTGCGCGGATTGTCGCTCGTCAGCCACAGGAGGTCGGCGCCTTCGGCGGCGGCCGCCGCCATCTGGGGGCGCTTGCCGCGGTCGCGGTCGCCGCCGCAGCCGAAGAGAATGGCCAGGCGCCCGTGGCACAGCGGCCGCAGGGCGGAGAGCACCTTCGCAATCTCCTCGGGCGTATGCGCATAGTCAATGAAGGCTGTAACTCCTTGAGGGCAAGATATTTGCTGCATACGGCCAGGCGCGCCGCGCGATTCAAGCAGCGCCGCGCGGACGACGGCCTCGGCCACGCCGGCCTCCAGGGCCATGCGTCCGGCCATGGCGGCATTGTATCGGTTGAACTCCCCAGCCAGCGCCGTCGGGAAGCCATCCTCGCCGCGTGTCGCCAGCGAGACGGCGGCGACGCGGACGCCCTGCGGCGCCAGTTCCGCCGCCAGCCGCGCGCCATAGGCGTCGTCCGTGTTGACGACCGCCGTGGCCTCTGGCTTCAGGCAGTCGGTGAAGAGTTTCCGCTTGGCCTGGAAATAGGCTTCCATGGTGCCATGGTAGTCCAGATGGTCGCGGGAGAAGTTGGTGAAGAGGGCGCCGTCGAAGCGCGCGTCGCCGAAGCGCTCCTGGTCGAGGGCGGCGCTGGAGACCTCCGCGACGACATGGGTGACGCCGTGGGCGGCCATCTCTGAGAGCAGCGTCTGGAGGAGGAAGGGCGTGGGCGTGGTGCGGTCGGCGGGAATCTCGCGCACGCCCGTGTCATAGACGACGGTGCCGATCATGCCCGTCCTGTAGCCGGCCTTGCGGAAGATGTCGCGCAGGAGATAGGCTGTCGTGCTTTTGCCGCAGGTGCCTGTGATGCCATAGAGGTGGAGCCTGTCCGCGGGATTTCCCGCGAAGGCGGCGGCGACGCGCGCGACCGCCTGGTAGCCGCAGCCGGGCTTCACACGCAGGACAGGCAGGCGCGTGGCGACGTTCTCCGCATCGCTCAGGATGGCGGCCGCGCCTGCGGCCTCGGCCTGCGGAATGAAGCGGTTGCCGTCCGTGACCGCGCCTTTGATGGCGCAGAAGAGCATTCCAGGACGCACCTGCCGCGAATCCTCCGTGGCCCCCGCCAGCTGCAAATCCGGCAGGGGGGAGGCGGCCATGTCGGCCAGCCAGGGCAGGAGTATCTGGAAAAGCCGCCGCAGCTCCATGGGGGGTTACTGCTGCGGGGCGTCCGAGTCGCTGCGCGGCGGGCCGAATTTCAGCAGGCGGCGCTGCTTGCGGTTCAGCTTGGGCGTGCCGTCGGGGTTCAGCGGCAGCGGCTTGCTCATGTCGGGCAGCGTCACGGGCGCCTTCTTGCGCGCGGGCGCCTCCCCTTCATATTCGCGATGGCGATAGGAGGCCTCGCGCCCAGGGCTGTCGTAGTGCTCGCGGCGCGGTGGGCGGTCGCCGCGGTCGCGGTCGCGGTATCCGCCGCCGAAGCCGCCCTCGGGGCGGTCGTAGTGCTCGCGGCGCGGGGGACGGTCGTCGCGGTCGCGGTCGCGGTATCCGCCGCCGAAGCTGCCTTCGGGGCGGTCGTAGTGCTCGCGGCGCGGGGGACGGTCGTCG
>CACZQQ010000131.1 GCA_902783355.1 uncultured bacterium | reverse complement strand
TGGTACGAGAGACGGGACTTGAACCCGTACGCCTTTCGGCGCAAGAACCTAAATCTTGTGCGTCTGCCAATTCCGCCACTCTCGCCCAAGGCGTGCCTTACACGGCGCTGTAGCCGCCGTCGATGGGGAGGGTCGCCCCTGTGACGAAGGCGGAGGCGTCGCTGGCCAGATAGACGATGCCGCCCTTGAGGTCGGTCTCGTTGCAGATGCGGCGCAGGAGGGTGTTGTTGGCGTGCTGCTTGCTGAAGAGCAGTTCCGGCGGCAGCTGGCTGCTGCAGCCGATGAGGGTGACGTGGTTGACGCGGATGCCGTCGACGCCGAGGATGCTAGCCGCCCAGCGGGTGAAGTTGGCCATGCCGCCCTTCTCAAAGGCGTAGGCGGGGGACGGCCATTCGGCACTGTCGGTCTGCATGCCGGTGCCGTCGTAGTTGGTGTGGTTGAGGCCGAGCGTGCCCAAGTAGCTGCCGATGTTGATGATGGAGCCCTTGTGCTGCTTCTTCATCACGAGGGCGGCTTCGCGCGTCATCAGATAGAGGCCGGCGCCGTTGACGCGGAGGCTCTTCTCAAAGTCCTCCATGCTCAGGTCCCACTTCTTGACGGCCGCGCGGGAGACCGCGTTGTTGACGAGGATGTCGAAGTGGCCGCACTCCTCCACGATGGCGGGGACGATGGCCTTGATCTCGCTCTCGACGGACATGTCGAGGTGCTTCCAGCGCATGCCGGGGTAGTTGGCGCAGAAGGCCTTCATGCGGTCGTCGCTGCGGGCGGCGATATAGACGGTGGCGCCGGCCTCCCAGAGGGCGATGGCGCACTGCGCGCCGTAGCCCTGCGGGTCGCCCGCGCCGGTCACCAGGGCCACGCGGCCCTTCAGCGAGAAGGATTCCAAGACGTTCATGCAGTTCTCCCGGTTGTGGTTGTGGATGAAACAAAAAACGCGGCCCGTTCGGAACGAGCCGCGCTTCAAAGACTGGTACCAGAGAAAGGACTTGAACCTTCACGGGCGTGAGCCCACTGCGACCTGAACGCAGCGCGTCTGCCAATTCCGCCACTCTGGCATTTTTCCATCGCTTCCCCGCTCTTGTTCGGAAAGCGGACATACTTTATTGCCCCTTTCCAGTTTTGCAAGCCACAAAAGGCGTTTTTTGTGAAAAAATCCGTTTCCCGCGCTATCTTATGCGACATCCATGAAAACCGATGACATCCGCAAGAGAATCAAGGAGCTTGTCGTCCGCGAAGGCCTCCGGCCGGGCGACCGCCTGCCCACCGTCCGCCAGATGGCGGCCGACTTCGGCTGCAGCGCGCCCACCGTCCAGCACGCCGTCACCGCGCTCGTGGCCGAAGGCTTCCTGACCGCCCGCGTGGGCGCCGGAACCTACCTCGCCGGCGGCCAGGCGGCCCCGGAAGCCACGCCTGCCGCCGAAAGGCCGCTGGTGGGCCTCCTCCTGCCGACGCCCATGCACGCCAACGACTTCCTCGGCGTCGCGCAGGAAGGCCTCCACGAAACGCTGCTGGCGCACGGCTACACGCCCCTGACCCTCCATCCGCTGGTGGGCACGGCAGGCGAGGCGCGCGCCGCCGCGGAGCTGGAGACCATCCAGCGGCTGCTGGCGCACAGGGTCCGCGGCCTGATCATCAACTCCGGCGTCCCGGCCCATTTCCCCTTCTGGACGGAGATTGCCCGCCTGCCCCTCCCCGTCGTCCTCTTCAACAACCGCCCCCACGCCCTCGCCCTGGACTGCGTGTGCTCCGACAACCGACAGGGCGGCCGTCTTGCGGCGGAACACCTGATTGCGCAAGGCTGCAGGCGCCTCGCCTTCTGCGCCACACAAGAGCAGACAGGCTCCGAACTGGAACGCCTCGCAGGCTTTCAAGAGGCCTGCGCACAGGCGGGCCTCCCGTCGCCGGGCATCGTCGGCAAGGATGACATATCTCACTGCTTGAAAGAAAAATATGATGGTTTCATGGGCGTCAACGACCTCGTCGCGCTCAGCCTCCGCGAAAAGCTC
Organism: uncultured bacterium; assembly: GCA_902783355.1. Next base: position 1,757 of record CACZQQ010000131.1, on the reverse strand, counting down.
GGCGCGCAGGTGCCTGTCGTCGGTTTCGACGCAAGCCCCTTCAGCACATTCATGGGAAAGCAGATCTTCCCCTCCATCGCGCAGCAGACACGGCGCCTGGGACAGGTCGCCGCGGAACTCCTCTGCCGAAAACTCAAGGCCCAGACGCCCGACGACGGACAGATGACCATCCTCCTCTCCGTCAAACTCGTCCCCGCAACGGCCTAAATTGTTAAAATATTGCGCCAAATTGTTAAATTAAAGGGAATTTTTCATCTTGCCCCTTGATATTTTCGCCAAAGTGGATTATAGTTTGTGAAAAGACGAATTTAACAATCAAAATTGTTAAAGATTTTTTGCCGTTGTTTTGTCCTGCGACCCCCCATCCACCCTGAAAATCCAAACGAAGGAGTCCCCATGAAAAAAACGTTCACGCTCATTGAACTTTTGGTCGTCATCGCCATCATCGCGATTCTGGCGGCGATGCTGCTGCCTGCGCTGGCGAAGGCGCGTGAGAAGGCGCGCAGCATTTCCTGCGTCAGCAACCTCAAGAACGTCGCCACCTTCATCACGATGTACGCCAACGACAACAACGACGCGCTCGTCTCCAACTGCGCCCAGCCCTCCACGGCGGCCTGGACCACCTACAAGATGTACCAGTGGGGCACGATGCTGGCCCTGGGCGGCATCATCCCGTGGAAGGCCTCCAACGGCAGCACCGACCTGCTCGACACGGCCGCGAACAACCGCGTGCAGATCGAGAAGGCCATCATGACCTGCCCGAGCCAGCGCAGCCACAGCAACTACAGCGGCGCCATGGTCCACGCGAACTACGTCTACGGCATGCTGCCCCGCTACGACAACACCGGCAAGGGGCACACGCTGCAGAGCTTCGGCTCCTCCAAGGCCTCCTGGCCAGGCTCGCCCAGCGAGACCATCCTGAACGCGGACTCCGTGGCGGCCGACACGGGCGCCAACAGCGGTTCGCAGAAGTGCGAGGCCAACGGCAGCGCCCTCTACGGCGCCACCCACCTGCGCCACGGCGACGCCGCCAACGCCAACTTCGCCGACGGCCACGCCGGCACCGTCACCAAGGCCGAATGGCTCACCGGCGACAGCGGCGCCAAGTCCTACAAGTACGGCGGCCACCAGTGCGCCGACCGCACCAACGGCTATCTGGTCGACAACGCCCTCACGCGCATCTAGCCCGAACAGTCCCGTGCAACCGACAACGGCCCCGACGGAAAAGCGAACCCCGCCCGACGGGGCCGTTTTGCTTTGATTCAACGCTTTGTTCCCCAAGAGGGCAGGCAATTGAAAACTGCGACTTGTCCGCCGTGGTCCTGGCGAAGGCGGAAACTGCAGCGCACGGAAGTGCGCGACCTTGCGTAACCGCTGGCAAGCGCCCGTCCTTGTCCGCCGTAGCCTTGGCGGAGGCGGAAGGGCGCGCAGCCTGCGGAAGGCCAATCCAAATCCCCGGCGCCCGCACTTGTCCCGCCGTAGCGTGAGCGCGAAGGCGGAAGGGCGCGACAAAATGGTTGTTTTACCTACCCTCTTGGGAAACAGAATATTTACATAAAATAGCACGGCGTACAACTTCCCGACGTGGCCGACGGGATGGATGCAGTCCCGAGACGGCAAAGAGACAGCGGAAGCCTGTATCCAATCCATCCCTGTTTTCCATATTTCCTCTTGCCCCTCCCGTCATTCTACATTATATTCTATCATCGCCAACCAACCAAGACAAGCAGGAGAACCCCATGGAAGAGCGTATCGTC
>CACZQQ010000130.1 GCA_902783355.1 uncultured bacterium | reverse complement strand
GTCTACCGCGCCGACAACGCCTCCCAGACGGACGCGGACTGGCTCTTCAGGGGCTCCTACGCCCTCACGGCGTACCAGGGCGAGCGCCTGACCTACGGCGTCACCTACCTGCTGGCTCCCGTCCTGTGGATCGCGGGCTTCCCCTGCGCCGTCTCCCACTGCCGCATGGCCCTCAACTTCGAGATCATCGAGCGCGCCAGCGGCCGCGTCCTCTGGAGATACACCTACACCGGCGGCGACTACATCGTCCAATGGCTGTACTACAACTACGGACAGGACACGCAGCGCTTCACCAAGCTGACCAACTACGCCCTGGGCGCCGCCATCTTCGACCTCAAGTCCGCCATCGACACGAAGCGCACCGCCACAGGACAGTGATTTTTTCAAAAAAATTCAAGGGGCGGTTAGAAAGCCGTCGCGGGACCGCGTATTATAGGTGAAGACAGGAGAACGTGAACCCCGACGACAACAAGCAACCCCCAAACCACAGGAGGCACTCATGAAGAACACCAACCTCATCAAACGCATCGCCCTCTTCGCCCTGGCCCTCTGCTGCCTCGCGACCGCCCTGCCCGCCGACGCCGCCCCGCACCACCGCCCCGGCCCGCCGCCGGCCCGCCACCACCGCGTGGTCCCCGCGCCGCGCCACCATGTGGCCCCCGCGCCGCGCCACCACCACCATCACCATGGCCCGAGCAGGGGCTGGTACAACACCGCGCTGATCCTGGGCACCGCCGTGGACGTCCTGGACATCGCCACCCGCGCCTACCAGCCTGAGACCACCGTGGTCTACCAGCAGCCCGCCCCCCAGACCGTGGTCTACCAGCAGCCCGCCCCCCAGACCGTGGTCTACCAGCAGCCCGTCCCCCAGACGGTCATCTACCAGCCCGTCCAGGGCACCACGACGACCACCACCTACGCCCCCTACGGAGTCACCTATCAGACCACAACCCGCTGATGGCCATCGTCCTTGAAAACACAAGCCAGACGCTGCTCTCCCAGGTCGCCCTGGGAGACGACAGCGCCTGGTACCGTTTTTTCAACACATACAAGGTGCTGGTCTACCTGCGGGGGCGCGCCTGGCATTTCTGCGAGGCCGACATCGAGGACCTGCTCATCAAGGTCATGGAGAAGTTCCACACGCTGCAGGGACGCCTCAACTACGACCCCAGCAAGGGGCGCTTCAGGGACTATTTCAGCCGCATCGTGCACAACGCGGCCGCCGACATGATGCGCGCCCGCAAGAGCCGCCCCGAACTCCCCTTCGACACGGACGGCAACGCCGCCGATCGCCTCCCCGACACCGCCGCCGACCGCGGCGACAGCTTCCAGAAGGACTGGCAGGCCCGCATCTTCGCCAAGGCCTACGAGGCGGTCCGCGCCGAAGTCCCCGTGCGCGCCCTCCAGTGCTGGACCTCCGTGAACATGGAGCGCGTCCCCGCCCACAAGGTCGCCGCCTTCCAGGGGATTTCACTGGCGACCGTCTATAACGACTGCAACCTGGTCTGGGGCAAGCTGAAGGCCCTCGCCGCCCGCCTGACCGAAACGGAGGACTGCCCCCTATGAAACTGCATCCCACGCGCCTGCAACTGGAGGAGTATCTCTCCGGCGAGACGGGCTTCCTGAAGTCCCTCGGCATCCGCTGGCATCTCGGACACTGCAAGGCGTGCCGCGCCCTCCGGCAGGAGATCGAGGCGGAGCGGCAGGCGCAGCTTGAATTCGCGGCGGAGGTCAAGCGCTACGCCGAGGCGGCCGCGGAGGCGGAGCAGACCCTCAGCACGGCCGCATTCGCCACCCTCACGACGCCTCCCCCGCGGGAGCCGTAGGCAGGCGGTACGCCGACCAACGCGCGAGGCACGCCCCATGAACGGCTCCCACGACTACGCAGAGAATATCAGGCGCCTCATGCCCGACCTGACGCCGCTGCAGAGATGCGGCGAGGGCGGCTACGGCGCCGTCTACGTGGCACAGGACGCCACGGGACGCTACCTGGCCGTCAAATACACCCTCTTCGACGACCAGGGCGGCGCCGCCCGCGAGCAGGCCGGCCTCAACCACTTCTGCCGCAAGATGCGCGGCGTCCAGAACCTCATCGCCGTCCACCATGTCGTCGCCAACGGCAAGGAACTGTGCTACACCATGGACCTGGCGGACGACTTCCGCAGCGCCGCCGCCCACGACCAGGAGGACTACTGCGCCGACACGCTTGCGCGCCGCATCACCGCCGGCCCCCGCATGTCCCTGGCGGACATCGTGCGCTATGCGCGGCAGCTCATGGATGCCGTGGAAGCCCTTCATACGGAAGGACTTGTGCACCGCGACATCAAGCCCGCCAACGTGCTTTTCGTCAACAACACGCTGAAGCTGGGGGACGTGGGGCTCGTCTCGCAGGTGGCCGACGAGCCGAGCGTCATGGGGACGCCCCCCTACATGCCGCCGGAGAAGCGTCCCACGGGCGACGCGCGCCCCCGCGGCAGCGTCGGCTTCGGCGAAGACCTCTACGCCCTGGGCATCACCTTCTACTGCATGATGAGCGGACGCGAGGCCAGGGACTACCCCATGCTGCCCGCGCATGTCATCGGGCGGGAGCGCGGCATGGGCGCCCTCAACGCCTTCATCAACCACGCCTGCGACCCCGACCCGGTCCGCCGCTTCGCCAACATCCGCGAGTTCCGCGAGGCCTTCGAGGCGCAGGTGGGCCAGGGACCCGCCGACGCCCGCCGACGCAGGCGCCGCCGCCTCATCCTCTTCCTCAATCTCTTCTTCGGCGTGGCGCTGGTCGCCGCCCTCGGAACCGCCATCGCCCTCTGGAAGGGCGGCAGGAAGCCGTCGCCGACCGCCCCCTCCTCCCTCCACAGCCAGCTGCCCTGGTGGACGGACGTCCAGCCCGACATCCCCAACGCCATCGTCGTCTGCGCGGAGCGCGCCGACGGCCAGGGCACCGTCCCCCCCGGCTGGTCGCTGGAGAAGCAGGGGAAGGCCCTTCAGATCCGCCTGGACGCCAAGTCCTTGCGCGGCAACATCCAAGACGATTTCGAGGTCTATCTGCAATTCTCTTCGGGGACGGCGCTCTTCACCTGCGCCATGGCCGACGGCCAAGGGACATCCACGCACGCCTGCCTCTTCTCGTCGCAGGGCTTCTGGGCGGCGGAGACCGCCGCGCCCCCCGTCTCCACGGAAGCGACCCCGTGGGGCCTGCGCCTCCTCTTCCAGAACAAGCGCATCAAGGCCTACGCCAACGGACGCCAGCTCTGCAATCTGGAGAGGGCGGACACGGACACGCCCTGGCGCCTCACTTTCCGCCTCGAACCCATGGACGCCTTCCCCGCCGTCTTCGAGGAATTCTGCCTATTCGCCTCCACGCCATGAACATCTGCGGCTTCATCCTGGCCGCCGGCGCCGGCACCCGCATGCGCCCCGCGACCCTCCTGCGCCCCAAGGCCCTCCTCCCCTTCTGCGGCGCCCCCCTGCTGGAAATCACTCTCTCCGCCCTGGAGGCGGCCCTGCCGGCCGACGCGCCCGTCATCGTCAACGCCTGCCATCTGGGCGAACAGGTGCGCGAAGCCGTGGAAAAGCTGGCGGCGCCGCGCACGCGACGCCTCCACTGCTCCATGGAGGAGCGCCTCCTCAACCACGGCGGCGGCCTCCGGAAGGGCGTCGCCGAATCCGGCGTGACATGCGACACGGTCCTCGTGCACAACGCGGACATCGTGACCGACTTCGATCTGCGACGCCTCCTGGAGGCCCACGAGACGGCGAAGGCCGACGCCACGGCCCTGCTCATCGACAACAGCCGCCCCGACGGCGTCGCGCTGGAGGCCGACGGCCGCGTCGCCCGCTTCCACTGCGGCCGCGAGGGCCACACCTACGCGGGCATCTGCGTCTTCCACCGCCACCTCTTCGACTATCTGACGCAGGGCGTGGAGGCCCCCAGCATCATCACCGCCTTCGAGCGCGCCGCCGCCAACGGCCTGCGCATCCGCGGCCTCGTCGCCCCCAAGGGCACCCGCTGGTCCGACGTGGGCACCTACGACGAATACATCGCCGCCCACCGCCTCTTCACCGACGGCGGCGACAATGGCCTCTGCCCCGTCCTGCGCGAGGCGGTCGCCGAACAGCGCCGCCGCCGCGAGGCGATGGAAACTTCCGGAATCCCCTGCACAGGCGCCGTCGGCCTCGGAGAGAACTGCCATGTCGCAGACGGCGGCGCGCTGCACGACGTCGTCCTCTGGGACGGCGTCCGGCTGGAGGCTCCCATCCTCTACGCGAACGGCGTCGTCTGCCGCACGCCGGAGGCGGTGCCGCCGGAGAGCGCGGCCGCCCGTGCCCCCGCCATGGAACTGCGCCGCGCCTTCAGCCTCAAATGGGACGACGAGGACCGCAACCTGCCGCGGCAGGGCTCCGGCAGGAAGTACTGCCGTCTGGAGACGGAGGCGGGCACAAGCCTCGTCTGGAGCGCCTACGAGCCCTACGCCCGCCGCGAAAACTGCGCCTTCGCCGCCGTGGCGGGACTTCTCCACGCCATCGGCGTCCGCGCCCCTGCCCTCCTCATGCACCTGCCTGAGAAATGCGAACTGCTCTGCGATGACCTCGGCGGCGAAGACCTCCTGAACCTGCAGGACGAAAGCCGGCGGCCGGCCTACATGGCGCAGGCCATGGAGCAGCTGGCGAGGTTGCATGTTCTCGGCGGCGCGGCGGCGCGGCGGCGCGAAACGCCCCTGCAGCCCGCCTTCGACCGCGACCTCTACCTCTGGGAACGCGACTACTTCCGCAGACGCTTTTTGGGCGACGTCCTCGGCGCGCCCGAACTGTGGGAAATGGCGGCAGACGAATGGGAGGGGCTTGCGGAGAGCCTCATGGCCCAGCCGCAGGTCACCGTCCACCGTGACTGCCAAAGTGCAAATGTCAAGATTTGTCATGAATTGACATATTTTATTGACTTCCAGGGAATGCGTCTGGGGGCCGCCGCCTACGATCTGGGCTCGATTCTCTACGACCCCTACGTCATCCACACGCCAGAGGCGCGCCTTATTTATTATAAGGAATATAGGACGAAGGCGGAGCGCCTCGGCGGCGCCGCGCCGGAGGAGGCGATGCTCCACCGGGGCGCCGTCCAGCGGCTGCTGCAGGCACTGGGCGCCTATGGGAAGCTGTGGAAGCTGGACGGGCTGGAATGGTATCAGCGCCACATTCCGGCGGCGTTGCGGAACCTGCGGGCGGCCGCCGAAGCCGCCGCCCTCCCCGGCTTCCAGCACCTCGCGGAAGCCGCGCTGAAGAAGGTGTAGTATCGGCTTGTCTTGTGCCCGTGGCGCAAGTATCGGGAAAAGACGCGGCAGCGCCGTCGAAAGTCCCAGCCGGATCTTCCGGATATTCCGGATATTCCGGATATTCCGAATATTCCGGATATTCCGGATATTCCGGATATTCCGAATATTCCGGATCTCCTGAATTGGATTGTTTTTCTCACATGAAAACCACCCTGTTTTTACTACCGCCTTGCCTTACGGAGATAAATTATATACATTGTCCCAACAACCTTCTTTTTTAAGGAAAAAACCATGGTCAAGAAAACTGTCTCCGCCAACGACAAGCTGAACGTCGCCGTCGTGGGCCTGGGCGCCCGCGGCTCCTTCCTCCTCGACCTCCTTCTCACGATGCCCGACGTGAACATCGTCGGCGTCTGCGACCTCTACGAAGACCGCATGAAGGCCGGGCAGAAGGCGACGGTCAAGGCGGGCCAGCGGAAGCCGAAGGGCTCCCTGGACTACCGCGACCTCCTCGACATCAAGGGCCTCGACGCCGTCATCACGCCCAGCTCCTGGACGAGCCACGTGCGCATCTGCCTGGACGCGATGGACGCCGGCGTCTACGTGGCCACCGAGGTCGGCGGCGCGACGTCGGTGGAGGAGTGCTGGGAACTCGTCCGCAAGTACGAGGCCACGCGCGTCCCCTGCATGATGCTGGAGAACTGCTGCTACGGCCGCGAGGAGCTGACCATCCTGCGCATGATTCGCATGGGGCTCTTCGGCGACGTCGTCCACTGCGAGGGCGGCTACTGCCACGACCTGCGCGAGGAGATCTGCCAGGGCAAGGAGATCCGCCACTAC
>CACZQQ010000129.1 GCA_902783355.1 uncultured bacterium | reverse complement strand
GCGGAATGTGCGATTTTGTCGAGAACATGTCCTCGTAGTGGATCTTGGGCAGGCGCACGACGACGCCGTCCACCGGGACGTCGAGCTCCTCCGGAAGTTGCGCTGCGGTCATGGGAGGGGATGTCTCTCCGGTAGCGGGAGTCACGGGCCGGTAGGTCTTTGCCGTCTTGAGCGGGTCGCCGCCCGCAGTATGGCGCGCCTGGTATTCCTCCGGATGGGTGATCTGCTGCACCAGCTCCTCCGTGAAGGCGGCAAAGAAACTCTCGGCGTTCCCCTTGGGCACGACTAGTTGCGTGACGCCCATGGCGTCGGTTGTCATCGTTACCCCTTTCTCTTTCGCGATGGACTCCAGCGTGGATCGCATCTGGCGGTCAAGGGGCTTGTCGCAGTGATAGACGATATTGTCCCCCACCACGCCCGCGCTCCACTTGACGCGGGATTCGGGGATGACCTCCAGATGCTTCAGCGCGACTTCGCCGTGCTTGCTGACCCAGGTGGTCGGCGAGAAGAGCTTCTCCAGGTTGCCCAGCGTCTCAATTGCCCCCTGCTTCAAAGCGGGGGAGGAGTCCTCCAGGGCATCGTACAGCTCCAGCTGCATCCCGCCCACCCTGAGCACCTTGGCCAGCGATTCGTTGAACTCGTTCTGCTTTTTCATGATGTCGGCCTTGATCTTTTCCCGCAGGGCCTTCTCTTCTGGCTTGAGGTCTTTCGCATTGGGGTCGAAGGCAGCAGTATAGTCGTCGAACAGCTTGTCGAAAACGCCGGAACGCGCCTTCTCGCGCAGATCCAGGATGCCCGAGAACTTCGCGAAGCGCGTGTCGTCGTCGAACACCGAGAAGTTCTTGAAGCGCGGCTTGGTGCTTTTCCCATAGGTGTCCTTGAAGGAGAGGTCGTCCGAGATCTCCAGATACTTGCCGTTGCCTTCCAGGGAGTGCCCCGGGTCGATCGCGAAGAACTTGCCGTCGATGAAGCCCTTGTTCTGTCCGCGGGAGCCGACGCCGTCGCGGTCTGCCGTGACGAGGAAGAACGCCTTGTACTTGCCCAGGCCCTCCATCTGGAGGTCCTCCGGTGCGTCCGCCGGCTTCACGACGCGCCCGTCCTTGAGCATGCCCGCCTCCATGTCCTTGTAGCCGTCGGCGAACTTGGCGGACAGCATGAGCTTGGGGTGCCCGTCGGAGTACTGGCCGCGCACGATTTCAAGCTCCTGCGAAGGGACGCCCGCGAGACGCGTGAGGTCGTTGGCAAGCGCCTCGGTGACGGCGCCTGCGGAGGCCTTGTCGGCGGTGGTCCTGGTCTGGAAGCGGTAGAGCTGCCCCATCTTGCGTCCGACGATGATTCGTTCGGGGCGCATGAAGGTGCCTGCGTGGGCGCAGTCGCCGCTGGAGAATTTGGAGCCTTCGTTGTAGTCGAGCTTGACAATGGCGCGGTCGGCGAAGTGCTTGAAGACAGGCGAGGCGTCGTATTCCGCGTCGCCCTTCTTCACGCCCATGACGGCGTCGCGGATGGCGGTGAACAGCTCGACTTTCACGTCGTGCAGGAAGATCTTGTCGGTTCGTTCATCGATGTGCGTGAGCGCGGCGATGTCGTTGTCGTTCTTGAATTGGTTCCTGACGGCCTTAGCAAGGGATTTCACGGCGTCGCTGGCGTCTTCCATGTCATCAATGCTCTTGCCCTGGGTCTTCGCGTCCAGAACCAGCTGCGCGGCCTTTTCGAGGAGCAGCTCCGAGGCGGCAGCCATTGCGGCGGGATGCGCGCGCCCTGCAAGCAGAATCTGCGTCCTCTTATCCTTGCCGGCGCACTTTTCAGCCAGAAAATGGTTGGCCAGCTTGAGGTTTTCAAGGGCGTCGTGGCTTTCAGGGGAGTGAATGTCCGCCATGTAGCCATGCGTATCGTCCTTCGACCAGTCGTTGCGGTAGATGAAGCCGGGCTCGACGCCATTCGTCTTGAGCTTCTCCAGCAGGACGGGGTTCGTATTGGAACGGTTGATGCGCAGGCCTGCGCCGAGCTTGCCGCGCTTGATCTGGTCTTCGACCGAGGTCGTCCCCTTCTCGAAGACCGTCTTGAGATTCCGCAGGCCAGTCGCCTCATTGGGCTTCGCGGCGGTCTCCGTCATGCGCCGCCCGTCAAGAGGGGTCGATTCGGTCGATACATCGTAGTTGGGGTTGAAGCGTTTCCGTTCGGCCACGTAGTCCTTCGCGTTCTGGATGGCCTCGTCGATTCTGACGGAGGCCTTTTTCACAATGTCCTGTGGCGTATGGCAATCGTGGAGGTCGCCGTCGCAGGGGGACGCTGCAATGGCGTCGCGCACCAGCTGGCGCAGGCCGTCCGACAGCTCGCGGAACTTCGGGCTGGTGTCCAGCTGGCGCGACAGCTCGTTGATGAAATGGGTCTTCTTGACGTTCTCAAGGCTTGAAAGCGTCGCCTTGACATCCGAAGCCCTGAGGGACTTGTGCAGCTGCGCCCTGGAGCCGACGATGGAATCGAAGGCGTTCGTGCCGAAGACGCCGTATTCCTTCTCCAGCGCGGACTTGAACGCGGCCATCGTCGCATCGTTCGTCTTGTTGCCCTGCGACAGGATGTAGTTGCCGAGGCGGACCGTCGCCTGGTCGCCCTGTCCATGCACTGCCAGGTCGCGGGAGGTGAACCAGGCCGAGTTCGCAATCTCGCGGAAGGAATCAATATTCAATGGCATGGCGGCCTCACGGATGGAAGAAGACGTGGGTGTCCTGCGGAAGGATGTCGGACGACGCATTCTCACCCATCTTGTCCTTTATGCGCTCAGCCCACATGTCGCAGAGCTGGAATATCTTCTCGAGGGTGGAGACGAATTCCTCGACGTCCTTTTCCGCAGTCTCGAGGTCGAAGAAGTAGTTGTACACGACAGTCTCCGTATCGGGCTCCAAGGTGAAGTACCCGCCTGCGGTCTCCTTGCCGAAGAGGCCGCCCGCGAGCAGGTCGCGGTAGACCTCCCGTCCCGCGTCCTTCGGCAGTTCGGCGACTTCGATGAAGCACAGGATCTTGCCTGTCGCCTCGATGAACTGCAGGTTCACATTGTATTCGTCCTGCACACGGAGAGACACAAGGCCTGTCTCGTTGGGCGTCAGCGCATCAATGCCAGTCGTCTTCCTGGCCTCCGCCAGAAACCTGTCGTAGTCCTCTCGTGTCTTCATTGCGTGTTTTCCTGTCGCGTATTTTTTGCCATGGAAAATGTCCGGATTATTCCATGGCACGACCTCGTCAGTTGATTCATTCACCGCTTCACCGCCACAATATAAGCCATTTTCGGCTTCTCCTCCTCGTCTCTTTGCCTTTTTGGGGGATTCCGGCCACCGCCGCCCCTGCTATTCGGGCTGGATTCCCACGTGCGCGAGGTCCAGCGGCGGGAAGTTGAGGCGCTTCAGCAGGGCGTCGGCGGCGAGGGTGAAGTCGCGCCGCCGCACGTCGGCGAAGCCAGGGTCGCCGAAGTGCGCAGACGCGTCCTGTCCGCGCTGCTGCCACTCCTCGCGGCTGCACTGCGCCTTCTCACCGAGGGCGTTGGCGAAGGCGCGCATGGCGGGGGCCTCCGCCGCGATGTCGAAATAGACGTTGCCGTCGGCGATGAAGGTGGGGCGCCCGAGATTCTTCTGCTGGTTGGAGGCGTAGAAGGGCTTGCCGTCCGTGACGAAGACATTCTGGTAGCATGTCAGCGCGGCCGAGAAGTTCTCCCCTGGATAGAGGTTCATGTGCTCGTTGCCGCGGGAGAGCTGCAGCACCGCGTCGTTGCCGAAGGCGAAGACGTTCCAGCGCACCGTGTTCTCGCGTCCGTAGTGCTGGTGGAACAGCGTGCTGGCGCAGTCCACGGCGAGGTTCTTCTCCACGACGACATGGGAGGAGCCTTCGTCGAGGTAGATGGCCCAGCCGCCGTAGTAGCGCCGGTTGATGTTGGAGATGAAGTTGTTGTAGATCCGCGTCCCCGGCTGGATGCCGAGCAGGTAGATTCCCCCCATGTCGGAGAGCATCTTGTCCTGTCCCAGGTCGTGGATTCGGTTCCAGCCGATACGGTTCTCGCGGGCGACGCTGTCGCCGAAGCCCCAGACCCATCCTGCGGAGATGGCGGTGTAGGGGAGGTCGTGGATGTGGTTGTGCTCGACCAGGTTGCCGTAGGCGTGGGCGATGAAGATGCCCACGGCGCCCATGTAGATTTCGCCGCAGTCGTGGATGTGGTTGTTCGTGATGGTCAGACGGCTCGTGCACGCCGCTGACGGGGTGCCGCCGTTGGGGCCGCCTGCGCGGACGGCCCCTGCGCCAAGATGGCGGAACTCGTTGCGGTCGATATGGATGTCGCTACAGCCGTTCTCCAGTTCCAGCCCATACCAGCCCGATGCCTCGAAGACGCAGCCCGTCACTTCGCACTGCCGGCAGTTGTCGAAGATGACACAGCCGGGGACGTTCGCGGCCGCCTGCGCGGCGGCGGCCAGCGGCTTCCTGCCCGGCCGGTCAAGCCACGACGCGTTGTCGTTGGGGTCGCCGTACAGCGTGTGGTTGGCGACGGAAAGCCCTTCCGTGCGCAGGTCCAACGCCGCCGTGCAGGCGGGGTAGTAGGCGCCTGCGTGGCGGAAGACCAGATTGCGCAAGCTCACCTGGCTGGAGTCGCGCACGACCAGCAGCGCCCCCATGGCGGGACAGACCGGCTGCTCGGCCGACGCGGCCGACAGGTCGTCGGAGAGGATGACCGTCACCGTCCCCTCGCGTGCGTCGTAGTAGAACTCGCCCTCCTCCTGCAGGGCGGCGCGCACGTTCTCCAGGCGGTATTCCGTGTCGCGGGCGTGGATGGCCAGGCACGACAGCCTGCTGGAGACGATTTGCCCCGTCGCTGCGTCGCAGCTTTCCACAGGCATGCATTCGCTGATCCAGCGGTGCAGGAGGAAGACATCGACGCCGCTCCAGTCGTCGCCCACGGCCGCCACGCTCTCCATGTCGGCCAGGAAGCGGTCGCTTCTGTCGAAGAGCGCAGTCGCCTTCTGGTCTCTGACGCGGTAGAGGCCGTCGCCCTTCGGGAAGGCCGCCCGTTTAAGCATAACTCCTTTGTAATAAAGATGTTGTATAGGAAACGGAGCCTCGGCCTGCCAGGCGTCATGGCCATTGACGACAACGCGTCGCCAGCCGGTCAGCGCTTTTCCGCCGTCCACGACCGCCTCTTCGCCGTCGGCACTGCGGATGACCAGAGGCGCCTTCGTCTCCAGAACAAGCGTCCTTTCCAGACGGTGGACACCGCCGTGGAGGAGGATTTCGGCGGCGGTTCCGTCGGCTTCGGCGCGGGCGACGGCGGCGGCCAGGGTCGCCAGCGGCTTTCCCGCGCTTCCGTCGGCGCTGTCGGAGCCGCGCACGGCGTCCACGTGGATGGTTGCCGACGGACGCGCAGCCGCGTTGTCCTCCGCATGGACGCGGAAGAGGCCTGGCAGCACGAAGAGCAGCGCGACAAAGCATTTGAGACGGAGTGAACGCATCTTCTTGTGAGTGTCTTTGTGGTTTTATTCAGTCGATGGCTATGCCATGCGGCGAATGGGGGCGTCCCTGGGCCGCGGCTCCTATCTGCATCCGGCGCGGCGGAAGTCGTCGGGGCCAGGGCCTGTCCGACGGATGGGGCATGACCACGCCATGCGGCCGTCGGCGTCCGTGAGCTGGCAGCGCACGTAGTGGCCGGGCTTGAGGCCCGAAATGTCCACCTTCAGATGGGTGACCGTTTCGAGGGCGGGAGCCTGGCGCGTGGTGCGGTCGAAATGTCCGCGATAGCCCTTGCGGCCCGGTCCGCAGAGCTGCGCCGCCACGCAGGGGGTGAATTCCGCCTCGAAGACGCCATCGTGGCAGGAGATGGCGCGGAATTCAGGGCCGCAGCTGGCGTAGAAGTCGCCGCGGCGCAGGGCCCTCAGCAGCGCGGCGGCGCTCCTGTCACGGCTGCAGACCATCGTCCAGCCACGGAAGAGGTCGTGGTCGTGGTGGACGTCGTCCACCGCCAGCGCGGTATAGTCGCGCCCCATCATCAGCATTTCGTCCCAACTTTCCATGTTGTAGGCCTTTCCGACTTCGCGGACGGCACCGTTGAAGACCTCGATGCCAAGGACATGGGGGATGGAGGCCAGGAGGCGTGAACCAAAGCCCGTCCAATAGGGATGCGGCATGAAGAGGAGGCCGCCGGCGGCGTGGACGGCCTCCGCGGCCTGCTTCGGAAAGGTGTAGCGCACGGGAAAGTCCTCAGGGACGCCGAGGGCCAGCAGATGCCACAGTTCGCCCTGCACGCGGCGGATGGGATGGAGCTCCACGCCGGAGATGAGTGTCATCCCCTTGCCGTTGTATGAAGATACGTTGTTTGTCCGCCGATGGTCGGTGAAGGCGAGGCAGTCATAGCCCTCGGCGCGATAGAGGCCGATGAGCGTGTCGGGGGACAGGATGCCGTCCTCGGAGACGGTCGAATGCGTGTGGAGGGCGGCCTTGAAGACGGAAAGGCTTTCGCCGAAGAAGGAGATGGTGCGGTTCATGGGCGGCTGGAGATGCGTCTGGAAGCGCGGGAATCCCAAGTAGGTGTACATTCAATATTAATGTAGCCCGCCAGAGGAAAATTGCCATCGCCTTGCGAAGGTGCGTTGGCCCATGCTACATTATGGCGTGGGACAGGCTGTTCGACGGCGCATTAGGAGAATCCGATGAGCGATTTGGTCATTTATGTGGCACGCCATGGCCAGAGCCAGGCGAACCACCTGAACGTCATCCAGGGGCAGACGAGCACGCCTTTGAGCGCGCTGGGCACGCGTCAGGCGGAGGCCCTCGGCCGCGCGCTGGCCGGCCTTGACTTCGACGCCGTGTATTCCAGCGACCTGGAGCGCGCCATGCAGACCGCGCGTCTGGCGGCGCCGGCGCATCTTCCGCAGCCGTGCACGGCGCTGCGCGAATGGAACCTGGGCGTCTTCCAGGGGCTGACCTATCAGGAGATTGATGAAAAATATCCTTTTGAATGGCAGGCCTTTAAAAATACGCTTTCCGGCTTCCGCATCCCTGGCGGCGAATCGGCCGAGGAGGTCTTCCACCGCACGCGCCTCTTTCTGGAGGAGCTCCTGCAGCGCCATCCGCAGGGGCGCGTCCTGCTGGTCACCCATGGCGGCATCATCCGCTGCATCTTGAAATGCGCCCTGGGCTTCCAGGGCCGCTGGCCGATTCCGCCCGCTGTCACGAATGCCTCCTATGCCAGATTCACCATCCACGAGGGCCGTTGGCGGCTGGATGGCTGGAACTGCACCGCGCATCTGGAAGGCCT
>CACZQQ010000128.1 GCA_902783355.1 uncultured bacterium | reverse complement strand
CCAATGAGGCCAGACGGCGCATGGCCCGCCGTCCAGAGAAACGCACATTTTCTGTTTTTTCCGTCCGTCACCCCAAACTGTGTAAGCAAGGAGACTCCAGCAAGATGAAAAAAGTTCCCTTTACCCTGATAGAGCTGCTTGTAGTCATCGCCATCATTGCCGTCCTGGCGGGCATGCTCATGCCGGCCCTGGCGAAGGCCCGCGCGAAGGCGCGCAGCATCGCCTGCGTCAACAACCTGCGCCAGATCGGCACCGCCATGATCATGTACGTCAACGACAACCAGGACTACTTCCCCCCCATCAACGGCACGGACGCCTACCGCTACCACAAGGTGCTGCTGGCGCCCTATATCGGCTTCGAGCCCATCACCACCTGGAAAGGCCGCCTGCCGCAGGTCTTCAAATGCCCTGCGGACCCGAACTTCAACCAGAACGCGACGGCAGGGGTGTGGGACGCCAACGAACCCTCCTACGGCTACAACTACAACAAGCTGGGCGGCATGACCGGACTTGAGACGACGACGCCCTGGCCCATCAAGAGGATTACGGGATTGAAGAACCCCGGCGGCATGTACTGCATGGCGGACAGCGGCCATGCGGTCGAGGACGGCGTGGCCGCCTTCATGATCCGCTCCAAGATCGAGGACTACATGAACAACCAGTACCGCATCTACGAGCGCCATGACGGGCCGCGCTCCAACATCATGTACGGCGACGGCCATGCCGAGACGCTGATGTGGTCGCAGGCCAACTGCGACTCGCTGGGCTGGGCGAACCAGTAGGTAGCGCGGAGGGACGCCATGGGACGCATATCCTGCATTTGCGGCCTGCTGCTGCTGGCCGCTCTGGGCTGCTTCTCCGCCCATGAGGCGGAGGTCGTGATGGGGCCGCAGATGACGGAGCCGCCGGTGGTCTGGCAGCGCCCCGCCGCCTTCGACCCCGACAAGGACGGCTTCGGCCTGGAGCCGCTGCCCGGCACGGAGCTCTCCTATGTGTACAAGCCGCTGGTCTCCCACGCCGATCCCGCCGAGGGAGGCCGCGGCGTCTATGAGAGCACCATGCACGGCACATACAACCACCATCAGCAGTTCGCGCTCATGGGCGACTATGTCATCATCTTCTGGACGAACCATGTGCGCGACGAAAACGGCCCCGGGCAGCGCCTGCTGGCGCGCGTGGGCCGCTTCGCGCCGGACGGAAGCGCCATCGAGTGGTGCGACGACGGCGTCGTCGAGATGGCGCCGCCCGTGCAGGCGCCCCATCGCCGCCCCGCCTCCGATGACGGCGACACCGTGACGGGCCTCTTCCTGGACGGGACCATCAGCCTCCATGGCGACCGCCTCTTCGTCAAAGGCGGCATCAAGCTCTGCGACGGCTGGACGGATTCCATGCTCTACCACCACACCCCCAACACGGAGCCCGTCCCCGACGAGCACTACAGCAAGGGCAAGACGCGCAGCCACCGCTTTGACATCTACTGGATACTGAGCAGCTTCGTGCAGGAGTGGAAGCTGGTGGACGGCAAGCTGCTGCCCGCCTCCGAAATCTATCTGACGCGGCCGCCGATCCCCGACCGGCTGCAGGTGACCCCCACCATCTGCAAGAAGATGGGGCGGCTGAACCCGCTCTACGCCAATGCACGCCCCCTCCAGGAGGCGCCGGCGGATTTCCGCCAGGCGCTGGCCGTCAAGGAGACCATCTACCAGAGCACCCCGAAGTTCGCCCCCGGCACCGCGAAGAACGCGGCGGACGGCAAGAACGGGCTGGCGCATCAGACCGAGTTCGTGCGCCCCGACGGCAAATACGTGGTCATGCGGGACAATCTCCTGAACGTGGGCAACTACTACGCGTCGCTGAAGAACAACGCCGACGAGTGCTACGCGCCGGCCGTCGAGACCAACTTCTTCGGCGCGGCCATGCCTGTGTCGGGCAGCTTGCCGGACGGCACGGTCTGGTTCGTCGGCAGCGACGTCAAGCGCCAGAACGCCTATGTCACCTGGTCGAAGGACGGCATCCACTTCGACAAGACCCGCCTGCTGCTGCACATGTATTACGAAGGCACGCCGGGGCTCAACTGCCCCAAGGGCGGCGGCCCGCAGTACTTCCAGACCATCACGCGCGGGCAGTACGTGTGGCTCGTCTTCAGCATCAACAAGGAGCGGATCGGGCTGCTGAAGGTGCCTTTCGCCTCATTCAAGTAGCACGCGCGGGCCGGACGCCGGCCGGGAGGAAGGGAAATGCGCAAACTCGATTTGTTGGTCGTCCTGCTGTTCATGGCCGGCATGGTCTGGACGGGGGTTCATTTTGCGCGAAGGAACCGCGACACGGAGGCCTATTTCCTTGGCAACCGCTCCCTGCCCGGCTGGGCCGTCGGCCTCTCCATGCTCGGCGCCTCCATCAGCTCCATCACCTTTCTGGCGCTGCCGGCGGCCGCCTATGCGCTGGACTGGCGGCAGCTGGTCCCCAACCTGACCATGCCCTTCATCGCCGTCCTGGCCGCCGTCTTCATCATCCCCTTCTTCCGGCAGGGCACGGCGGCCAGCGCCTTCGAATACCTCGAACGCCGCTACGGGCTGCCGGTGCGCACCTACGCGGCCTTCTGCTTCCTCATCATGCAGCTCATGCGCCTGAGCCTGGTGCTCTATCTGGTCGCCATCCCCATGGCGGCGCTGCTCGGCTGCCCCCTCTTCGCCGTCATCCTCGCGGTGGGGCTCATCACAGGCTTCTACACCGTCGTCGGAGGCATCCAGGCCGTTGTCTGGACGGACGTCATCCAGACCATCATCCTGCTGGCCGGCGGCATCCTCTGCTTCGCCCTCATCGCCAACGCCCTGCCTGGCGGCCTGCCCCAGATCCTCCATGACGGCATGGCCGACGGCAAGTTCAGCCTGGGGCCGATGTCCTGGGGCCTGGGCGAGCGCTCCTTTCTGGTCATGGCCCTGCTGGGCATCGTCAACTTCGGCACGGAATACTCCAGCAACCAGGGGCTTGTGCAGCGCTACATCGCCTCGCGCACCATCCGCGAGGCCCGCAAGGCGACGCTCCTGTGCGCCTTCATGAGCATTCCCACCTGGGGCGCCTTCTACTTCATCGGCACGAGCCTCTACGTCTTCTACCGCGCCTTCCCGGACCCCGAGGTGGCGGCGCTGGAGGCGGACGCGGTCCTGCCCCATTTCATCCTCCACAACATGCCCGCAGGGCTTTCGGGCGTCATCGTCGCCGCCTGCCTGGCGGCTGCCATGAGCACGCTCTCCAGCGTCATCAACTCCGTCTCCACCATCTGCACCGTGGACTTCCTCCAGCGCTTCGGGAAGCCCACGGAGGCGTCGGCGCTGCGGTGGGCACGGCGCTTCTCGCTGGCCGCGACGCTGGTCATGGTCGCCGGCGCCTACGGCATCCACTTCATCCCGAAGGAGAGCGTCAACGACATGTCTCTGGTCGTGGGGTCCCTCTTCGGCGGCGGCATGTTCGCGCTCTATATGACGGGCTTCTTCACGAGACGCGTCGGCCAGCGGGCCATCCTGGTTGGCCTGGTGGTCGGCGTCCTATTCAATATCTATATGATGTACAACAGCTTCCATTGGATTCCAAAGGCCCTGTCGCTTCCCATCCATTCCTATTGGACGACCATTCTGGTGAACCTGGCCATCATCGTGGCCGCGCAGCTGGCCGCGCTTGCCTGCCGCAACAGGCGCCCGCTGGAGGGGCTTACCTTTTGGTCAAGGGCGCAGAAGAAGGACCAGGGGTGACCGGCCGCGGCACGCCTGCGCCGCCGTTCATTTGGAATGGCCTGCCTCAGGCGGGATGAAAAATCCTCCGTAGCGGCGTCCAAAATAGAATAACATGTTATCTTATAGGGGAAAGCCCGATTCCCCTGAAAAGAGACCTACGCGCATGACAACGACTTCACGCATCCGCTGGCAGACCGGCAACGGCCTGCGCTACACCTTGTTGGGGCTTGTCGCCCTGAGCTGGTGGCTCTGCTGCGGCAACTTCTGCGTCAGCATGGCCGTCAACGCGGTTCCGACGCTGATGCCGTTGCTGCTGGACCGGAACGGCGCGAGCAATACGCTCATCGGCATTGCGGTGGGGACGCTGCCCGCGCTGCTGAACGTGCTCATCAACCCGATTGTGAGCACGGCGAGCGACCGGACGCGGACGCGTTTCGGGCGCCGCATTCCGTGGATGTTGGCGACAATCCCGCTGATATCGGCGTCGCTCGTCTTCACGGGCTGGAGTCCGCGTCTGGGGCATCTCATCTCGTGGATGCTGCCGAATTGTTCCGAGACGACTTCGGCGTTGGTGCTGCTGATCGTGGCGGGGCT
>CACZQQ010000127.1 GCA_902783355.1 uncultured bacterium | reverse complement strand
CTGCGCTACTTCAACGTCTTCGGACGCAGGCAGAACCCCGACGGCCCCTATGCGGCGGTCATCCCGAAATTCATCAAGACGCTCCTGAAGGGCGAACGGCCGACCATCTACGGCGACGGACGCCAGAGCCGCGACTTCACCTACGTCGAGAATGCCGTCGAGGCGAACCTGAAGGCGTGCCTCGCGCCGCGCGAGGCCGACGGCGAGGTCTTCAACATCGCCTACGGCGGCCGCGTCGCCATCATCGACGTCTGCCACGCCCTCGCCAAGGCGCTCGGCGTGGATGTCGAGCCGCTCTTCGCGCCTGCGCGAAAAGGTGATATAACTCATTCCAATGCAAATATTTATAAAGCAAGAAGCCTTTTAGGCTACGCCCCCGAGTACGATTTTGCCCGCGGCCTCCGCGAAGCCCTCGATTGGTACAAAACAAACCTTGCCTAGAGCCATGTCCCTCCACGTCACCTACGCCTCCGGCCAGACGGCCGACCTGGCGACGCCTGAAACCGGCGTCGTCGCCATCCCGTTGCCCGCCCACGAGAATGCGCTTGAAATCGCCTTCTCCATGCCCATTGTCAACGTGCAGTGCCATTGGAACGGCAACCTGTACAATAACATACAGGAGCTCCTGCCGTGGCGCATCACGGAGGAGTTCGCCTTCCAGAGCGGCCCCTGCTACGCCGCCTTCTTCAGCCGCGAGGGCGAGAACGCCCTCTCCTTCGGCCTGCTGGAGCCGCGCGACGCTACTTTCAAGGCCCAGATGAACCAGGCGGCCTGCACCTACGACATCACCCTCCACATCCGCTTCGCGCCCACCGACGAGCGCCCTGTGGAAATCGCGCTCTTCTGGGACGCCAGCCACCGCCCGTGGCAGGAGGCCCTCAACGCGTGGCGCGACCTCCAGCGGCCCGAAGGCGGCTGCCGCTATCCGGAGAACGCCTTCGATCCCGTCTTCTGCACATGGTACGCCGTCCACGGCGCCGTGACCGCCGCGTGGTGCGAGGCCATCGCCCCCGCCATCCTCGACCTCGGCTTCAAGACATTCATTCTGGACGACGGATGGTGCTACGACGAGAGCAAGCGCGTCACCCCGCAGACCCTGCCCGACTGGTACGCCGACATCGGCGAATGGCGCTTCTCAACCGCTAAATTCCCTGATTATCAAGCACATGTGAAACGCCTGCAGGAGCTTGGCCTCAACTACATGATCTGGGTGGCCCCCTTCCTTGTCGGCCACAGAAGCGCCCTCTACAAGCGGCTGGAGGCCATCGACGGCGCCATCCAGGGGACGCTGTCCGAGGGGCACCGTCTTGTCAATCCAGGCAACGCCGAAGCCGCCCGCCTCGTCATGGACAAGATGACCGACCTGCTGGCCGCCTCCGGCGCGGACGGCCTCAAGATCGACTTCATCGACATCGTCCAGAACACGCCGGAGTGCCTCTCCAGCGGACATGTGCGCCGCTTCGTCACGGAACTGGCAAGACGCCTCCGCGAAATCAGGCCCGACGCGCTGCTGGAGTTCCGCCAACGCTACGCCACCCTCCAGATGGCGCCGCTGGCCACCCAGTTCCGCGCGGGCGACGCGCCCTTTGACTTCATGCTCAACTTCAAGCGGCTGGCCGTCATCCGCCTCTGCATGGGGGACGGCATCCCCATCCACGCCGACCCCGCCTACTGGCATCCCGCCGAAAGGCCCGAGAACGTCTCGCGCCACTGCATCGCCATGCTCGCCGGCGTCCCCATGCTCTCCATGGATCCGCGCGAGATGTCCCCCGAGGCCGCCGACATCGTCCGCCGCTGGCTCGCCTTCTACGAAAGCCACCGCGCCACCCTCGCCCACGGCCGCTGGACGCTGGACTACAGGGGCGGCCACCTCCGCTTCGCGGCCGCAGACGGCGACGGCGAACGCATCGTCATTCTAGCGGACGCGGGCGCGCTGGACGACGCGCTGGCAGGCGCGCCTCCCTCCTGCCATGTGCTGAACCTGTCGGCGGACGCGCTGCCGGGCGCGCGTTTCACGGCCGTGGAGGACTGGGCGGGCAAGGCGCTGTCCGCAGGCGCCGCCGTGCCCATCGGCGGCCTTGGCTTGCGCCAACGGAGTTGAAATCTGGCCTTGATGGAATATAGTACGTAATCTTACGCGCTTTTGACAACCCATTCAAGATAGTCTGGAGAAACACCATGGCAACAAGTACCTTCCGCAACAAGAACTGTGTCCGCCCCCGCAAGACCGGCGCCGCGAAGCGCCGCCGCTGCCTTGTCCAGCGCCGCCGCCTGGTCGCGCTTGGCATGGCCGAGGAGGATGTCGCGAAACTGCCCATCGACGAGCTGCGCAACAAGCTGAAGGAGCCCAAGAAGCTGGTCCGCTCTCTTGAGCGCGCCAAGGCGAAGAAGGCCGAGAAGGCCGCCGCTGCCGCCGCCCAGGCGTAGTTTTCACTCGTCCACCCTACGGCAATGAAAGGCACGGAGGCACTGCGCCCCGTGCCTTTTTCGCTTTCCGGCCCCCGCCTGCCACCCTATGCAGTGCCCCAAATGCCATTCTGAAGAGGACAAGGTCATCGAGACACGCGTGATGAACAACGGCGAGACCATCCGCCGCCGACGGCAGTGCCTCAACTGCAACTACCGCTTCACCACCCACGAGACCATCCTCCCGGTCAACATCACGACCGTCATCAAGCGCGACAAGCGCCGAGAGGAGTTCTCGCCCGACAAGCTGCGGGAGGGCATCCGGATGGCCTGCTGGAAGCGCAACATCAGCTCCGAGGCCCTCGACCGCATCGTCGGCGACATTACCATCCGCCTGACGCTCCTGCCGCAGGACGAAATCCCCTCGCAGCAGATCGGCGAGATGGTGATGGAGGCGCTGCGCGGACTCGACGAGGTGGCCTACGTGCGCTACGCCTCCGTCTACCGCCATTTCAAGGACGCGGACGCCTTTGTCCACGAGGTCAACCAGCTGACGCACGCGGAGACGGCCGACGCGCAGCAGACACCCGCGAAGAAGTGATCAAGTCCACCGAACAGAACATACGGCTGGCCGACCAGGCCGACGGCGCCACGCAGCATCTGGACGTGGAGGAGCTGCGCGAACGCCTCGCGGAGGCCTTCCAAACCTGCGGCATCAGGGAATCATGGGTGCCGGACGACTTGCTGGACGTCCTTGAACGGCGTCTGCGCGAAAACGGCGGCGCCGCCGCAAGTCTATTGGACTGCAATGAAATATATCGCATGCTTGTTGAATCGCTCAACGCCACCGGCTTCGCCGACGTGGCGAACGCCTTCCTGAAGCAGGAGGAGTCTCCCGCCGACGACGAATCCGCCGCGCGGCGGCCATGGTCCCAGGAGGACCTCCGGGGCCTGCTGGCGGAGACGCCGTGGGCGCCCATGGAGGACACGGCGCGCGCGCAGCTGGCGCACGCGGCCGCGGAGGCGCTGGCGCGGCTGGCCATCCCCGGCGGGACGACCGCGCAGCTGGCGCTGGAGGTGGCGCGCAACCTCATGGCGGCGGAGGAGGCCGGCGGAGCCATGCACGGCGACAGCGCCGCCGCCGTCGGAATGGAAGCCGCCGGCGCGCCGCGCCCCTTGGGATGCCGCCCCCGGTACATCGCGGCCGACCAGTGGGCGCTGACAGCTTCGGCGCAACTGCAGGAGCTCATGCGCCTGCGCATCCTGCGGCCCTGCCCCGCCTCCGACATCCTGCCCGTGGCGGTCGTCGAATGCAACCTCGTGCGGATTTTCGATCTGGCGCAGCCGCCCCGCCAGGAGGACGAACTCGTCGCCCTGCTGGCGTCCCTCTGCAACGAAGTCAAGTCCCTTCTGGCGCAGATGCATGCGCGGATGGCGCAATGCTGGCCGGCGCAGCAGACCGCCGGCTCGCGCCTCCTCTTCAACCGCTACGGCGCCTTCCTGAAGCTGGCGTGCCCCAGCCGCCGCCGCAAGGAGCTGTCGGCGCTGAAGGAGCGCCTGGCGGCCCTCTGGGCGGCGCGCCTGGAGGGGCCCTCCGTCTCCCTCTGCTTCCCCAACTGACATGCACTCCTCCTACGACATCGTGGTCATCGGCGGCGGGCTTGGCGGCCTGACCGCCGCCAACACGCTCGCCCGCGCCGGCCACAAGGTGCTTGTCGCCGAACAGCATACGCAGCTGGGCGGCCTGGCCACCTATTTCAGGCGCGGCGGGCACCTGTTCGACGTGGCGCTGCACGGCTTCCCCGTCGGCATGAAGAAAAGCCTGCGGAAGTACTGGGGGCCTGAGTTCGCCGCACAGGTCGTCCAGGTCAGGTCCATCCGCTTCCACAATCCGCAGTACCGCCTGGAGTCGACCTTCGACACGCGCGACTTCTCCGCCAAGATGGTCAACGACTTCCGTCTGGCGCCAGAGACCGTGCGCGCCTTCTTCGACGCCATCGCGCAGATGAACTACTACGACGACCAGAGCCTGACCACGCGGCAGTTCTTCCAGCGCTTCTTCCCCGGCCGCACCGACGTGTGGCGCTTCCTCATGGAACCCATCGCCTACGCCAACGGCTCCACCCTCGACGAACCCGCCATCTCCTACGGCATCGTCTTCGGCAACTTCATGAGCGAAGGCGTCTATACCTTCTTGGGCGGCACAGACTTGATGCTCAAGATGATGACGGGCAAGCTGGCGGCCAACGGCGTGGAGGTCGCCCTCGGCGCCCGCGTGGAGGCCATCCTCGCCGACGGCGGCCGCGTGGAAGGCGTCCGCATCGACGGGAGGGACGTCAAATGCCGCGCCGTGGTCTCCAACGGCTCGCTGCCGCGCACCGTCTTCGAATGGACGGGGCCCGAGCACTTCTCGCAGGGATTCATCGAGGGGCTCCGGAAGGTGCGCCTCTCGACCTCCTCCTGCCAGGTCTACATCGGCATCAAGCCCGGAGAGAAAATCCCCTACATCGGCGACCTCCTCTTCACCTCCGAACACCCCGAGTTCGACGCGGAGGCGCTCTGCGCCCGCAAGGCCACCAGCCGCACCTATTCGGTCTACTATCCGGAGATCCGGCCGGAGGGCGACGGGCAGTACGCCGTGGTCGCCTCCATGAACGCGCGCTTCCAGGACTGGAGCGGCCTCGCCCCCGAAGCCTACCGCGCCGAAAAGCGGCGCATGGCGGACGACGCCCTTGACAACCTCAGCCAGTACATCCCGAACATCCGCGCCATCGCCGACACCGTCTGCACGGCGACCCCGCGGACCTTCCAGCGCTACACGGGCCATCTCGACGGCGCCACCTTCGGCACCAAGTTCGAAGGCCTCAAATTCTCGCAGGAGCTTTGCAGGGAAGTGCCCGGCCTCTTCCACACGGGCTCCGTCGGCATCATCATGTCCGGCTGGCTGGGCGCCGTCAACTACGGCGTCATCACCGCCAACGCCGCCGACAGATATCTGGCCACCGGCCAGCAGGAGCAGCCATGATAACCCCAGAAGGCCTCGCCATCCTGGACAAGCTCGCCCCCTTCGTGCAGCGCGCCAAATGCTGCGAAAAGGGCCGCGAGAAGCTGCACCGCACCCAGCGCACCCTCGCCTTCGTCCTGCTCGCGGAGGACATCTCGGAGAACAGCCGCAAGGAGGCCCTGCGCGCCTTCAGCTGCCCCGTCTACCAGGCGCTCACCGGCGAGGAGATCACGCGCCGCTTCGGGCTGGAGAACGCCAAGCTCGTCGGCTTCCGCCAGGGCGGCCTCGCCAACCAGCTGGAGGCCGCATTCGCCGGATGCCGCCTCAATGCACAATAAGCGGCCGCCCCGCGGCGTTTAACAGTAGCCCTTTCCTGCCACGTTTCCTCTTCACGGGAGCCAAATGAACATGAAAAAGACCCTGCTGCTGCCGATTGCGCTGGCCATCCTGTGCGCCAGCTGCGCCACCGTCCGGGAAGCCCGGAAGATCCAGAAAGACGAATCCGCGCGTCTGCCGGGCGAGTACACGGTGGCGGCGGCGGATTCGGGGCTTGTCTTCGACGCGCCTGTCACCCTGGCGCAGCTGGAGGAGATCGCGCTGCGCTGCAACCCATCGGTCCTGCAGGCGCGCCTGCAGGTCGACCAGGCCGAAATCTCCCTGAAGAACGCGCGGTCGGGCTACCTGCCCACGCTGGGCCTCTCCGCCAGCCATAGCCGCAGGACGCAGAACGTCAACCGCCACGGCCCCAACACCACCCGCAACACGGGCTCCTACAGCGGCGGCCTCAACCTCGGCGTCACGATCTACGACTTCGGCCGCACCGCGGCCGCCGTCCGCCAGGCGGAGGAGAACCTCGCCGCCGCCCAGAAGAGCTACGAGGCCGCCCGCGTCACCGTCGCCTACAACGTGCGATGCGCCTACTTCGAGCTCAAGCGCGCCTTCGACCTGCACCAGGTCGCCCTGGAGAGCGTGGCGCAGTACAAGGAGCACCTCGACCAGGTGAAGCTGAAGCACGAGGTCGGCGCCGGCCTGGAATACGACGTCATCAAGGCGGAGGTCGACTACAACAACGCGCTGCTCAACGAGATCACGGCCGCCAACAACGTCGCCATCGGCTGGGCGGACCTGAACCTGGCGCTGGGCCTGGCCGAAAGCCCCGAATACACCTTGGGCGACGGCAGCGTCCACGAATACACGCAGACGGCGGACGAGCTCATGGAGATCGCCCGCGCGAAGGAGCCGGAGCTGGCCGCCCTGCGCCACGACATCGACCGCGCCAGCGCCGCCCTGGACGCCGCCATCGCCGAACTCTACCCCGACCTGACGCTCTCCCTGGGGGCCAGCGTCTCCGGCCACACGCCCTCCCTGCCGTGGCTGTGGAACCTCTCCGGCAGCGTCGCCTTCGCGCAGAACCTCTTCAACGGCGGCCGCACCGTCAACGCCATCCGCAGCAACGCCATCGCGCTGCAGCTGGCGCGCAGCCGCTATGCGGCGCGCGAGCAGAGCATCTACCGCAACATCCGCGCGGCCGTGCTGCACGCGGCGCGCGCCAAGCGCTCCTTCGAGGTGGCGGTGCTCACGGAGAAGAGCGCCAGGCAGAATCTGGAGATCGTGAACGAGAAGTTCAAGTACGGGAAGGCCTCCTCCGTGGACCGCACGGACGCGCAGGTCTCCCACTCCTCGGCCCGCGCCAACGCGGTGACCGCCCATTTCGACTACCAGGAGGCCCAGGCCGCCATCGCGAAGCTGCTGGGCGAATAACACGGAGGGTTCCGCCATGAAGAAACTGATTCTGTTCATCATCGTGGTCGCGGCGCTGGGCGGCGGCTGGTACTGGTACAGGCACCGTCCCGCCAAGCCGGAGACCATCTATTTCCGCAGCGCGCCGGTCGCGCGCGCCTCCGTCACGCAGGACGTGACCGCCACCGGCACGATCTCCCCCATCAAGAAGGTGGAGGTCGCCACCCAGGTGACCGGCAAGGTGATCACGCTGGCCGCCGACTACAACTCCCATGTGAAGGCGGGGCAGCTCATCGCAGTCATCGACCCCCAGACCTACGAATCGCAGCTGGCCTCCACGCGCGCGCAGCTCAAGTCCAACCAGGCCACCCTTGAGCGCACGCAGGCGCAGCTGCGCCTCGCCAAGAGGGAGCTCGAGCGTCTCACGAAACTCCATGAGAAGGGCCACGTCTCCGACGCCGACCTGGACTCCGCGCAGTCCAACTACGAGCAGCTGTTGGCCACCGAAAAGACCAACCAGGCCGCCATCGAGCAGTCGCAGGCCTCCGTCAAGACCGCCGAGACCAACCTCTCCTACTGCAACATCACCTCGCCGGTGACGGGCGTCGTCATCACCCGCGCCGTGGACGAAGGGCAGACCGTCGTCTCCTCCATGAACGCCTCCGCCCTCTTCACCATCGCCACCGACCTCTCCAAGATCCAGGTGGAGGCCTCCATCCCCGAGGCCGACATCGGTGAAATCGAGGTGGGCCAGACCGTCAACTTCACGGTGGACGCCTACAAGGACAGGTTCGTGGGCAAGGTGGTCCAGATCCGCCTCTCCTCCACGACCACCTCCAACGTCGTCACCTACCCCGTCATCGTCGAGGCGGAGAACCCCGGCGAGAAGCTCTTCCCGGGCATGACCGCCAACCTCTCCATCGTCGTGGCCGAGGCGACCGACGCGGTGACCGTCCCCGCCGCCGCCCTGCGCTTCACGCCGCCCGCCGAATACAAGCCGCCACGGCCGCAGGGCGCCCCCGCTGAAGCCGCTCCTGCCGCAGGCGCCGCCCCGCGCTTCTCCAAAGAGCAGCCCGTCGTGTGGATCGCCGACAGCGACACGGAAATCCATCCTGTGCCCGTGCAGCTGGGCATCAGCGACGGCATCACCCAGGCCCTTGTCGGCGGAGAGGAGCTGCTTGACAAGAAGGTGGTGACCGGCAAGCTCTCCGCGGCCGCCGCCAAGGCCAACGCCGACCAGACCACGAACCCCTTCATGCCCAGGCGGCCAGGCGGCGGCAACAGCCGCGGCGGCGCACGCCCGCCACGGTAGTCCTTCTGTTAACTTCTTTATATTCAAGGAGTTACACACATGCTCATTGAAATCAAGGACATGTACAAGACCTACGTCATGGGCGACAACAAGGTGAACGCCCTGGACGGCGTGTCGCTGAGCATCGACTACGGCGAGTTCGTGGCCATCATGGGGCACTCCGGCTCCGGCAAGAGCACGCTGCTGAACATCCTGGGGGCGCTTGACACCCCCACCAGCGGCTCCTACAAGCTGGACGGCCAGGAGGTCGCGGGCATGAGCAAGAGCCTCCTGGCCAACTTCCGCAACCGGAAGCTGGGCTTCGTCTTCCAGAACTTCAACCTGCTGCCGCGCACCTCCGCCCTGGAGAACGTGGAGCTGCCCGCCTTCTACGGCGGCTCCAAGCTCTCCTCCTCCGAACGCCGCAAGCGCGCCATCAAGCTGCTGGAGATGGTGGGGCTCGGCAAGCGCATGGACCACACGCCCGCGCAGCTCTCCGGCGGCCAGCAACAGCGCGTCGCCATCGCCCGCGCCCTCATCAACGACCCGCCCGTCATCCTCGCGGACGAGCCGACGGGCAACCTGGACTCGCGCGCCTCCGTCGAAATCGTCGACTTCCTCAAGCAGCTCAACGCCAGCGGCAAGACCATCATCATGGTCACGCACGAGCCCGACATCGCCGCCTTCGCAAAGCGCCGCATCGTCGTCAAGGACGGGCGCATCGACAACTCCGACACCAGCTTCACCGCCGAGGCGGCCGAGACCGCCGCCAGCCCCGCCTGACAAGGAGGAGAAACCGCATGTCCTTCCTCATGATCTTCCGCGTCGCCCTGCGCGCCATCTGGCGCAACAAGGTCCGCAGCCTCCTCACCGCCCTGGGCATCATCGTCGGCATCGCCGCCGTCATCGCGGTCATCGCCATCGGCAACGGCGCCAGCCACCAGATGAAGTCCTCCATCAACTCCATGGGCAACAACCTGGTGATGATCTTCCCCGGCGCCGCACGCTCCGGCGCCATGCGCATGGGCGCCGGCGGCGCAAACACCCTCACGGCGGCCGACGGCGAGCAGATCGCCGTCGACTTCCCCGACCTCGTGGCCGCCCAGACCCCCATCGTCCGCTCCAGCGCCCAGGTCATCTACAGCGAGAAGAACTGGTCGACCACCATCAACGGCTGCGGCACCGGCTTCCCCGCCGTGCGCGGCTGGAACGTGGACGAGGGCGCCTTCTTCACGGAGGAGGACGTCAAGACGGGGCGCCGCGTGCTGATTCTGGGGCGCACCGTCGCCAAGGAGCTTTTCGGCGGCGAGAACCCGCTCGGCAAGACCATGCGCGTCAAGAACATGTCCTTCAAGGTCGTCGGCCTCATGGAGGCCAAGGGCTCCAACTCGATGGGGCAGGACCAGGACGACATCATCCTCATGCCCTACACCACCGTCAAGCGCACCCTCCAGAGTTCCGTCTTCAACAACGTGAACCAGCTGCTCGTCTCGCTGAACGACATGGGCGACCTGGAGGAGGCCAAGGAGCAGTTCACCCTGCTTCTGCGCCAGCGCCACCGCATCACCAACAACCGCGAGGACGACTTCAACATCCGCGACATGACCGAAATCACGGAGATGGTGACCTCCGTCACGGGCACGATGACCGTGCTGTTGGGCGCGGTCGCCTCGATTTCGCTGCTGGTGGGCGGCATCGGCATCATGAACATCATGCTGGTCTCCGTGACGGAGCGCACGAAGGAGATCGGCCTGCGCATGGCCGTCGGCGCGCGCCCCGTGGACATCCTCATGCAGTTCCTGCTGGAGGCCATGACGCTCTCCTGCGTGGGCGGCCTCATCGGCACCTGCCTCGGCGTCGCCGGCGCCAAGTTCGTCGGCAACGTGCAGCACTGGCCCATCATGATCACGGAATCCTCCATCATGGTCTCCTTCCTCTTCTCGGCGGCGGTCGGCGTCTTCTTCGGCTTCTACCCCGCCTACCGTGCCTCCAACCTCAACCCCATCGACTGCCTCCGCTACGAATAGACAGCCTCCCAGACCCATGAACATCTCCGCAGACATCAAGTACATCGGCGTCAACGACCACCAGATCGACCTCTTCGAAGGCCAATACGACGTGCCCAACGGCATGGCCTATAATTCCTATATAATAATGGACGAGAAGATCGCGGTGATGGACTCCATGGAGCAGCACTTCACCGCCGAATGGCTCGCCAATCTGGAGGCCGCGCTCCAGGGCCGCCAGCCCGACTATCTCGT
>CACZQQ010000126.1 GCA_902783355.1 uncultured bacterium | reverse complement strand
GAAGCAGTAGAGGCTGTGGCCTTCGTACTCGCCGCCGTTGGCGTAGATCTCGCGCTGCGCGATGCCGATGACCTGGAACTCGGTCATGCCCGGCTTCATCTCGTTCAGGATGGCCTCCACCGCCTTCTCCGCGACCTTGAAGGCCTTGCGGTGGCAGTTCAGCTCGTTCTCGCTCTTCGTCCAGCGCAGCGGACGGAAGACCTCGTCCGCCCAGACGAGCTCCACGTCGGGCAGCTGCTCCTGCAGCGCCTTCAGCGTCGGCAGCGTCATGACGGCCGTGCCGACAAGGCCCAGCTTCTTGATCTTCTTGCGACCCATGGCCGCCTTCACCACGTCCGCGTAGGTCGCCAGCGCGATGCCCGGATAGTCAGGCTCGGCGGACTCGCGGTAGTTGAGCATCAGCATCACGTTCTTCTTGTCGAAGACCGAGCGGCCGTAGGCGTACTTGAGGCTCTCGGGGCCGATGAGCAGAATCGCGTCGCCCGTGGCGGGCACGAAGACGCCCGCCTGCTCGAAGGTCGGCCAGTACTCGCTCAGGTAGCGCACGTTCGCGAAGTCGGACTCGGTGCCGTGCACGAGGCACGCGTCAAGCCCCGCCGCCTTGATGCGGGCCTGGAACTTCTTGATGCGGTCGAAGTACTCTTCTTTCGGAATGACGTAGGAGGCCATGTTTTCTTCCTTCTGGGTTGGGTGGATTTAGTTCTAACTATCTGGATTTCAACAAGTTACAACTTACGCGACGCATTGTCCGGCCTGGAGGAACTCGCAGCCTTCGCCCTTGAGCATGTCCAGCATGATGTCGAACTGCTGCGTGGAGTAGTCGCCGCAGCCCTTGATGATGAAGGGATCGGGCAGGACGGCGCCCTCGCCGGAG
The DNA here is from genome assembly GCA_902783355.1 of uncultured bacterium. The sequence goes on along the minus strand of CACZQQ010000126.1, from coordinate 4,275 downwards.
TGGATGAGGCCCTCGGGCATCTTGGCGAACTCCCACGGATGCGCGTAGAAGCACAGGAAGGGCTCGATGCCCTTCTCGTCGCAGAAGCGGATGTAGCCGCGGACGTGCTTCATCATCGCCTCGGCGCTCTCTGTGCGCCACAGCGGCCACTGGTCGAGGTCGCGGCCATACTGGTCGTGGGACTCCATGGAGAGGTCGGCGAAGATGGGCAGCTCGACGAGCTTCAGGTCGCCCTTCTTGGTCCAGTCGGTGGCGCTGGGGTGGTAGGGGGCGAACTGCTCGCGGTAGAAATACATGGGATAGGTGGCGTCGGCCTTGTAGCCGAGGCGCTCCAGCGCGTTCACGACCGTGGTGGAGCCCCACAGGCGCGGGCAGCGCCACGAGGTGGGATGGACGCCCGCCACGTCGGTGACGCGCTCGGTGGCCAGGTCGATGCGGTGTTCGACCTCCTCCGGCAGGACGGGCATCATGCCCGGAATCTCGAAGAGCGGATCGCCGATGGTCTCGTGGAAGAGGGTGTGGCAGCCGATCTCGTGGCCGGCCTTGCGCACGTCCTGCACGACGCCCTTGTTGTGGATGGCGGCGTCCGCCGTGAAGAAGAAGGTGCCCGTGATGCCGTGCTTGTCCAGCAGCCTGAGGATCTGGGCGGCGCCGTGGCCGAAGCCCTCGTAGAGGCTCGTCCAGCTGCCGATGTCCGTCTCCATGTCGAAACCGAGGACCGTCTTGATTTTCGTCATTGCTCTTCTCCTGAATTAGGGTGGGTTTCTTTAGAAAGAATGAATTTGTGCGTAAGATAATGCGCTTTCCGCATATTTCCATTTGGGGGAAACGGGAATGCCCAAATAATGCCGTTCACAGCCAAGGCTGTGCATTCAGGACGCACAGCCAAGGCTGTGAACTCAAGACGGCGGGCGGTTGTTCACAGCCGCGGGCTGTGAACTCAGGACGGCGGGCAAAAGGGGCTTTTCGACGGGGGGCTACTCCGCGAAGTCCAGCGTGTAGAGGATGGCGCTCTTCATGCGGCCGCGCAGGAAGTACTCCTGCGTGGGCGGCAGCATGAAGAGGGGCTGCGCGATGCCGTCGCCGTCGAGGCGCGCGATGGCGAGGCGCCGCCCCGTGGCAGCGTCCACCGCCTCGATTTCGACGAAGCCGCCGGGGCCGCACTCCGCATTGGCGGTGAGGCGCCTGCCGCCGGTCATGCGGCGCGTGGTAAAGCGGCCTTCGCCCGCGCCTGCCTTCAGGCCGAACCAGCCGTAGGCGCGGAACTCCATGGCGCCGTTGGCGTAGTATCCGTCGCGAACGAGGGCCGCGATGCCCTCGTAGCCGCCGATGGCCTTGAAGAAGGGCCAGCGCTCCGCCAGGCCGCGGCGCGCGAAGATTCTCTCGACATCGGCGGCAGTCACCTTCGTCCTGTCCTTGTGGCGGGCAATGAGTTCGCCGGTGAAATGCGGCAGCGGCGTGCAGTAGGTGGCCGGCTGGAGGAAGCTGTCGCCGTCCTGCAGGATGTTGTGGCCGGCGAAGACATGCCCGTAGAACCACGACGACATGGGATCCGTGCCGCGTGCGAAGGCGGGCGCGTTCGGGAAGCGGTGGAAATGGAGGTTGTCGCGGCTGTAGGCCAGGTCGATGTAGATCTGCTGCGCCTCGCTGTCGTAGTTATATATGTACATAAGGGTCAGGTCGCCTTGCGCGAAGGGCAGCCGCATGGCGCCGTAGTGCTGTGCGCCGAAGGAATCGCCTTCGTCGGGCGGCACCACCGTGTTCTCGTTCTTCCACGCCACCCCGTCCTGTGTGGAGTAGATGGTCATGATGCGGAAGGCCTGCGGAAGGTTGTCGTAGGGGACGGCGAAGGGCGCGCAGCGGCGGACGGTCTGCCCGATGGCCATGTAGAGCGTCTTGCCGTCCGGCGAGAGCCACGAATCGCCGAAGTTGTCGTTGCACTCGAAGCCCGTGTCGAAGCAGTCTTCGCCGAAGGTGTTGAAGGCGTCCAGCAGAGCCTTCCTGTGGGGCAGGACCCACTTGCCGTCCACCGTGCGCCCGTAGATCCACGTCCCCTGCCTGCCGTCGGTGGCAATCTTGCCGAATTCGGTCTTGGCGTAGGTGTATTTGTAGCGCACGGTCCTGAGGTCCATTGCGCCGTCGGTCTTCGGATCGAAGAAGGAGAATTCGGCGTCGACGGGCGGCTCGCGGAAGTCGGCGCGGACGAACTCGCGGGTGAAGGCCGGCCGCGCCGCACGGGCGGGCGCCTTGTCCACCTGCGCGAAGGGGCCGGTGGGAGAATCGGAGAGCAGCCAGCGGGTGCGGTCGCCCTTCACCATCGCGAAATTGAGGTGGCGGTCGGAGACCTTCAGGCCGTATTGGCCGTCGGGCGTTCGGTAGTAGTCGTTGCCGAGGCAGATCAGGAAGTCGGCATCGTCCGGCGTGCGCGCGAACTGGTGGAACCGGCGCACGGGCACGACCTCCACCTTGGCCCCCTCGCATTCGGAGAGCACATAGTCGTCCGGCGTGAAGAAGATCTTGCGGCCCGCCCCCATCGCCATGGGCTCCACGGCGGGAGCGACCTCCGGCACGCGCTCCAGCCGCAGCAGCCGCCTGCAGGTGGAGCCGTCCAGCGAAAGCGTCGTCATGTAGCGGCCGGGCTTCCAGTCCCCGATGCCCGCCACCGTGTGCACATTGACGCCGGCATGGACAGGAATGTCTTCCGTGCGAATGACTTGCCCATCCGGATCGGCAATCTCCATGTGGATGCTCTCCACGGGCGGCTCGACTTCCGCCACCTCCAGATAGAGCTGCGCGGCTTCCGCATTGCGGTAGAAGGACAGTCGCCAGTCGCATTTGACCAAAGCGCGGATGAAGCGCGGCGGCGCCGCCTTCTGGTCGGTGAAGATCTGGACTTCGCGCAGATGCATGCTGCGTGCTGCGGCCTCGATCGGGCCGGTCATGCGGTTGCCCGTGTCATGGGATTCGATGAAGCGGATGCGCAGTTTCTCCACCCGCGCGGGCGGAAACTCCGTCAGCACGAAGAGCTCCTCCGGCGACAGCGCGTAGTTGAGGCAGATTTCCGGCGCGTCCGCGACCTCCGCCAAAGTCTTCCATGCGCCGTCCGCGAAGCCCTCGACGACATAATGCTTCGGAGAGCAGGCGCCGCTGGGATAGTCGGCCACGCCCGGGCGGCCGCCGAAGAGCTGCACCGACGTGACGGTGGCAGGCTGCGGCAGCGCGTAGAGCAGCGTGCACTTCTCCGGCAACAGCACATGCGTCTCCAGCTCCTGGTCGGCGAGAAATTCAACCGCGCTGGCAGGGACGTCGCCGGACGCCTCCACGGCGCAGGCGCATTCAGGCGCGATGTTCTGGTAGGCCTGCACGCGCGCCGCGCCATAGTGCAGCTCGAAATCGGAGACGGCGGAGACGTTGCCCTCCGGCGGCTGCTGTGAAAAGGCGAAGCCCTGCAGCGGCGCCTCGGGGATGGGCACATCGCATTCGTAGGGCTTGCCGTCGCCGACGCGGACGGTGACAACGCGCCTCTGGCGGCTGACAGAGACGGCGATGCGGGTGGGCACATTCGGCGGAATGTTGACGCCGACGCTCTCGTAGTTCTCGTTGCTGTTCCGGATGCAGACGTTGCCGTTCGCCTGAACCCACAGGAGGCCGCTGTATTCCTCTCCCGAAGTCTTGAAGCCGAAGCAGGCGGTGGAGTTTTCCATCAGGCGCGTGTAGGTCATGGAATAGCCGAAGTCCTCCTTGTCGCCGATGGGCCTGGCCAGCTCCAGCCGGGGCTGCTTCGCCCCGCGCCGCAATTCCAGATAGGGCCTGCCGTCGTCAAACTTCTTGAGGACGAGCTTCTGCTCCTCCTGGAAGCGCGCCGTCGCGGTGGCCGTGCCCTCAATGGAGGCGAAGTCAGGCCGGTAGCTTGTCAAGGCGAACAGCGGCATCGCCGCCGCCAGCAGAAGGAAGAAAAGCCTTTTCATGGTGCAACTTGGCTTGTTTTGAATGAAAAAAGCCAGAGGGACGCGAAACGGCCCCTCTGGCTGATGTCGACTATCTTGTCACGCGCAAAGTCCTACTGCTTGCCCAGCCAGAACTTCATCTCCTTGGCTTCGGCCTTGGTCAGCGCGGTGCCCTCGTGCGGGAACTTGTAGGGCTCGACATGGCCGTCGATCATCGCGATGTTGTTGCCGTTGTCGTGGAAGTTGCCGCTGATGTAGGGGATGATGGCGGAGGCGTTGGAGAGCGCATACCAGACGTGAACCGGCGGGATGTAGTCGCTGTAGCCCT
>CACZQQ010000125.1 GCA_902783355.1 uncultured bacterium | reverse complement strand
TCGCCTTCTCCGCAGGCGTCGATTCCACCTTCCTGCTGGCGGTCGCCCACGAAGCCCTCGGCGACAACTTGCTCGCCCTCACCGCCAGTATCGCTGCCTCGCCGCAGGAGGAGCAGGACGAAGCGGAGGCCTTCTGCCAAGCCCGTGGCATCCGCCATGCCGTCGTGACGGTCGACCAGCTGGCCATCGAGGGCTTCAGGCAGAATCCCCCCGACCGTTGCTATCTATGTAAATTGTTTATTTTCAAGAAGTTACTACAAACCGCCGCCGAATATGGAATTGGCAGCGTCTGCGAGGGTTCCAATGCGGACGATGTGACCGCCTACCGTCCCGGCCTGCGGGCCATCGCCGAACTCGGCATACACAGTCCGTTAAAGGACGCAGGCCTCTCCAAACGCGACATCCGCCTGTTGTCCAAGGAGATGGGTCTTCCCACATGGAGCAAGCCGTCGATGGCCTGCCTCGCCACACGATTTGAATACGGCGAAGTGCTCACCGCCGAAAAGCTCTCCATGGTGGAGAAGGCGGAACAGCGGCTGCACGAGATGGGCTTCCAGCAGGTGCGCGTCCGCTGCCATGGCAAACTCGCCCGCATAGAAATAGAACCCGCCGACTTCGACCGGGGCCTCGCCCGCCGCGAAGAAATAAACGCTTATCTGCAGAGCCTCGGCTTCTCCTATGTCACATTGGACCTCGGCGGCTACAAGTCCGGCAGCATGGACAAGGAGCTGCTGCGGGAACTGCGCGGAGAATAGCCGCCGCATCGGCGCCCTGTTCTGGCTCTACGGCTCGACCACCTCGACGGCTTCGTCGACGATGGTGCGCCTTTCGGAGGAGAAGGAGAAGCCGATGAGGGTGAGGCGCTTCTTGGAGAGGGCGTAGCGCGCGGCGTAGTCCTTGCCGCGGATCTGCGACATCGCCTCCTCGACCGGCCTGTCCAGCTTGAACTCGATGATGTAGTTGTCGTTCGGGACCTCGACGGTCATGTCGATGCGGCCGTCGCTGGTCTGGACTTCGCCGTGGACGCTGACCCCGATGGACTTGAGCACCACATAGACGATGGTCTGCCACATCTGCTCGTTCTGGCGGTCGGTGAGGCTGTATTGGATATTGGCGAAGAAGCACTTGAGCGCCTTGATGAACTTCGGGACGTCGTGGCCGTAGAGGGCCTCCGCCGCCGCGAACTGGGCCGATTCGGAAAGAGCCGCCTCCAGGCCTGTGTAGGCGGGGACAAGACGGCGGAGGAAGGATTCCTCGACCTCGCGGTTGGGAAAGCCCAGATGATAGAGCCTGGAGCCGCCCAAATTCGTAACCCCCTTGATGGTCAGGTAGCCCGTCTGGTAGAGCAGCGTTGTGATGTCCGGTCGGTCAGGCTCATAGGCGTCAAGACGGTCGTCGGTAATGTTCACGGTGGAGAAATTGAGAGGCGTCTTCTTGAGGATGTCGACAAGGAAGGTCGGGATGGCCGTCTTGGACCAGTAGTTCATGAATTCATTGGTGTCAAGGCAGCACCCAAGCGAAACGGGATTGATGACCGCCTCTGCGGCGGGATGGAACTTGTATCCGTCGTACCAGGCGATGATTTCCTCAAAGGCCTTTTCGTCTGTAAGGCCGTTCGCCTTGCCCAGTTCGTGGATGCGTCCCGGAAAATAGCGCAGCACCTCCTCGTGCGTGTAGCCGAAGAGGGTGGCGGTGCGCGGGTGCATCGTGTAGTCCCTGAGGTTGTTCAAGTCGGAGAAGATGGAGACCTTCGAGAACTTGCTCACGCCCGTCACGAAGGTGAAGCGCTGCTTTGCCTCCAGCGTCTTGATGACGGAGTAGAACATCTTCAGCGAATCGCGGAAGGCGGTGATTTCGCTGCCCAGGAGATGGTTGAGCAGGGGCTTGTCGTATTCGTCCACTAGCAACACCATGCGACCGTCGGGCGAACGGGCGGCCAGGGCGTCGATGAGGTCGGCGAACATGATGCTGGGCATCGTCTGCGCAAGCCCCTTGACGCCCAGCTCGGCCGCGCGGGCCGCCAGATGCCGCCCCAGCAGCATTTCGAATTCCTCCACGCTGCGTCCCTGCGTGGATCCCATGTCGAGATGCAGGACGGGCCACTGGCGCGACCAGTCCCACTTCGGTTCGATGGCGAGGCCGTCAAAGAGGTCGCGCCGCCCCTGGAAGAGGGCCTTGAACGTACTGACGGCCAGTGACTTGCCGAAACGGCGCGGCCGCGCAATGAAGAATTGCGCTCCCGCCTCGCCGTTGGCCATCTCCCAGAGGATGTCCGTCTTGTCCACGTAGGTGAAGCCGCTTTCGCGAAGTCGTTCAAACGAATAGATGTCGGTGGCGATCTTTTCCATGGCAGGTGCTTATGTATTCGAGGTCATGTGCTTTCGCATACTATAATGCAAAGAAGCCGCGCGGCTGCCCCCCCCAAAAGGTCATCCACCGCCCCTATCTCTCGCCGTCGGCAAGGGCGGCCAGCGCCTCCTCCAGGCGGTCGCGGGCGGCGACGGCGGCCTCGCGGCGCTCCTCGGGGACGGCGATGCGGATGGCGAAGGTGCGCAGATAGTCGCTCTCCAGCGAGGCCCTGTGGTCGCGGTCCTGGTCGAAGAGCCAGAAGTCGCCGTTGGCGCCGTTGGCGATGCGCAAATCCCTCGGCAGGAGCTTCTTGAAATAAGGCATGGCGGCGAGGAGGACCTTGCCGGGAGCCAAGCCCAGAAGCGCGGCCAGCGCGTCCTCCAGCTCCTTCAGGCGGTCCAACGACTGGACGGCCTTGGAGAACTGCGCGAGACGCCGCCGCGGCCACTGCGAAAGCGCAATCGCCTTGCCCGCCGTGTTCTCCACGTAGAGATAGCCCTCCGGCTTGATGCAGAGGGCGCTCCGATAGAGGCGCCGCTCGCGGAGGCGCCGCAGCAGCTCCCGCACCAGCGGCAGACGCGAATGCGCAAGCCGCTCCGCCAGCTGCTCGTCGGTGTACTGCCAGACGGCCTCCTCCTCAAGAGAACCACTTATAACCTCTTCATATACAGCACGTTGTAGAATCCTCTGCGCAATGAGGGCCGTCTTGTTCAGATAGCCGTGCTGATGCAGATAGGAGTAGAACTTCTGGACGCGCTTGCCGTCTTCGATGAACTTCTCCTGGAGGGCGATGAAGCCGTCGACGGTGCGGACGGTCTGCCGCTGCAGCAGATCCAGGTCGGGGACGCCCGAGAGGCCCAGATGGAAGGCGTCGCGCTGGAGATAGTCCAGCTTGTCGGCGCCGAGATTGCGGTCGGTGACCCACGCGGCGGCCGCGTCCTTCTCCTCCAGAAGCGCGGCGACGGCGGCCGGATCTGCGCCGCACTGCGCAATGGCCTCCGCCATCTCCTGGAGGCACTTCAGCCCATGCTGATGGTGGTCCTGCCGCAGGACAGGCTCGATCTGATGCGAATACGGGCCGTGGCCGATGTCGTGCAGAAGGGCGAAGACTTCCAGATTGCGGCGGCCGCTCTCGTCCGCCTGCGCGAAGCCCGCGCTCTTGCGGACGCGTGCGAGGACGCCGACCGCGTGCTCGAAGCGCGTGTGCTGCGCGCCAGGGAAAACCAGCTCGTTGAGGCCCAGCTGGCGGCAATGGCGCAGCCGCTGGAAGAGCGGATGGTCGATGACCGGCAGCAGCGCTTCGGTGTCCACCGGCCCTGAACATGGTATGCAGATTGATTTCATGTGCTTTTTGCAATCCAACGCACAACGCCGCCCAACCTGACGCACGCCGCTCCGGCGCGCGAAGACGCCGCCACCCAACCTGACGCACGCCGCTCCGGCGTGCAAAGACGCCTATTCCAGCGGGACAACCGCGCCGCCGGGCGCCGCCTCCAGATGCAGCGGGCGGCTTCCGCCGTCCGCCAGATGCAGCAGAAGCTCCGACGGGCGGTCGCTGTAGGCCGTCAGCCGGCCGTTTTCGCAGACCAGATGCGGCCAGGCCGCCCCCGTCGATTCAAGCGAGAGATCCGGCAGGATGTAGATTTGCTTGAGCTGGCGTTCGTGGACTGTCACATCGTAACTACTTGCAGGCGTAGTAATTGTGACGATGCGCTCGCTGCCCGGCTCGTTCCATGCGGTGTTCAGCAGCGACAGCACGCGCGCGCCGCCGTCGGCCTCGCGCACGCTCCAGAAGACTTCGCCGCTGGGGTCGTGGACGCTGACATCGCCCTGCGCGGCCTTCGAGAGGCCCGCCAGCAGAGCCGCCGAAAGCGCCTGCAGCTTTTCGTGGCCGGGCCACGCCCACGCGGCAATCGTCCAGCAGACGCCCTTGCCGACGCGGTGGCGCAGGACGAGGGGCGCCTTCGTCACGGCGTCGCGGCAGACGACCTCCGCGCCCGCCAGTTCGATTTCGGCGAGGCGGCATGCGCCGTCTTCGTCGGGGCTCCAGCTGGGCAGCGCGGAGAGCGCGGGAATCTCCTCAAAGCCATCCACAAGCCACTCCGCCTGGCCGGAGTACTCGTCTCCGACGCCGACGACGCGGAAGCCTGCGGTCGCCGACAGGTCGCCCTCCTGCCAGAGCGGCATGCTTGTCGGCTCGTCCACGATCTCGCGGCGGACGGAGGTCTGCCAGTGGGGCAGGCCCGCGGCGAAGACGCCGCCGTCGCGCAGGAAGGCCTCCAGCGCGCAGGCGTCCTCCAGCAGCAGCGTGTTCCAGCCGAAGCTGACCAGCAGGCGGTATTCGCCCCACTGGGCCAGCGGCGCCTCGGCGGGCATCTGGTCGAAGTCGCCGTAGGGGGTTCCGGAGAACCAGAAGCGGCGCTTCGCGGGATCCTGCCGCAACGGCAGCGTGGCGGCGCCGGGCATCCACACGTCCAGCAGCTGCTGCGACTTCTCGGGCTGCGCATGGCGCCAGGCATGGTCGGTGCGGCCGAAGAGGCCCCAGACGGCGTAGTCCGGATCCTGCTCCATGCCGCAGACGAAGCCGTTGAAGGGGGCCGCATAGCGGCCGTTGAGCCACGCCAGGCGCGGGAGCGGCCTGCCGTCGCGCGGATGCAGCTTGGCGAAGCGGAAGAAGTCGCGCGTCATCTCGCGCTTCCCCTTGGTCAGCGCGTCGTCCCAGCACTGCCGCTCTTCCTTGAACATGAGGAATAGGCTGTCCTCCTCGTAGATGACGCTGGCGCCCATGAGCCACGGCTGCATCAGCGCGAGGTAGTATTCGCCCAGATGGCTCTCCAGGAAGGGCTGCTTGGCGTGCTGGATGGCGATGTGGACGCCCCATTCGGGGCGGCCATAGGCGCGTGTGGCGCCGCGGGCCTGCGAGCAGAGGTGGCCGCAGTGCGCCACGAGCGTCTCGATGCGCAGGAAGCCGAAGCCGCCCTGATAGCTGTAGCGCGCGCCGCCGCTGCCGTCCCCAAGGCCAGGCAGAAGTCCTTGCGCGCGAATGGGATCCGTGCATTCATGCAGATAGGCGACATAGCGCAATGCCGCCTCGCGCATGTCGGTGGACTTGTTGTCCGGCTCCCATGCATAGACGCGGCCGGAGTATTCGTGGGGGCCCGCGTTGTGGAGCCACGGCCCCGCTCCCGCCGCCAGCAGCCCGTTCTCGTAGCAGTTGGTCGCCTGCAGCCAGAAGCGGTACCTCCTGGCCCATTCGCCCCAGCGCGTCAGCTGCGACGGCGGCGCCGTCGGCACGGCCACCGGCCCGTCGTCGTCGCCCTCCAGCGGGACGGCCTCCGTGACGTTGGCCTTGCGCGCATAGCGGGCCTCCTTCGTGAAGGAGCGCAGCGCGGCGTAGTTGCCCAGCCGCGTCCGCCGCATGTAGTCCATCGTCCACTCCAGCTCGCCGGAATCGTCGTGGGGGACGGTGGTGAAGTCGGCGCCCACCTTCACGGGGAAGGGCTCTTCGTCCACGGCGACCACGGCGCCGACGGTCGCCGTGGCGCTCCTCTTGCCGCAGCGGAGGGTCACAGGCACCTCCAGGCCAGGTTGGCGGCAGCACAGCGCAAAGTCGTTCCAGCCGCCATGCAGGACCAGTTCCTGCGCCTCGCCCTGGCAGGTGACGACCGCCCTCTCGCCGTCGCTTTCGCTCCAGACGCGCGCCGTGAAGGGTTCGCCCGCGCGCAGCCAGGACGGCAGGGAGAGCTGCAGATGCGTGCGCCGCTGCCATTGCAGGACGACGCGGCTGATGAGGAGCGGCAGGCGCGTATGCGTGTTGCGGAGGACGAGGCGGGCCGCGCCCTCCGGCAGCCGCATCTCGCTCCAGCTGTCCTCCAGGAGCTGGACCCAGCCGTCGTGGAAGCGGTAGTAGTGGGTGTTGGAGGCCAGAAGCGCGCCGTCGGCGCCGCGCCATTCGACCGTGAGGAAGGCGCGGATGCAGATTTCGGCGGCCACGGCGGGGTCGGCGGTGCCGTCGGTGCCGTGGCAGGGACGGTAGTCCGCCGGCTGGCCTTCGGCCATGGCCTGCAGATGCGCCAGCAGATGGCGCTCGGCAAACGGCGCGGGCGGCAGCTTGTCGAGGGGAAGCACGACTTCGGCGCCCGGGGCGAGGCGCGCCAGCTCCATGCGGCAGCGGTCCAGCTGCGGCAGCGGCAGGTCGCGCGCCTCCCATGCGCAGCCCTCCTCGGGCGGCGCGGGACGGTACCACAGGAAGCCTGCGCGCGTGACGATGACGCTCGCCAGCGAATAGCGGCCGCCCACGGGGAAGACAACCCTCCCCTCCTCCAGAATCTGCCGCCCCGTGAACTCCCACACGCCCTGCGCAGTCACGCAGCGGAAGCGCGTCTCGGCCGTGCCCTCCGCCGTGAAGGCGACGCCCGCAAAGCCGCGCTTCGTCGTGATCCGCCATTCGGGCGACGGCAGCGGCGTGCTCTGCGACGACGTCGTGAGGCCGAACCACACCACGGGATAGCGCAGCTGCGACGACGCGAGGATCCGGCCGCCCTCGCATTCCAGATGCCCGTCCCAGCACATCTCATTGTGGTAGAGCCTGCGGGAATAGAGGGTCAGATAGCCAAAGTCAATGCGGAATTCAAGTTTCATGGGAGTTTAGCAAATGGATTTGTTTGAGGCAGCGATGCGCCCTCCCGCGCGGGAGGGCCGCGCTCCCGCGCGAACGGAAAAGAAGCATGCGTTCTGCCGTCCGCGTTAAGATAACCTATTAAGCCCAAATGAGCCAATCCCAAGCCATAAATTCTGGCCTCATACGCAGAAAAAGCACAGATGCCAAGCCGCAATCAGGCAATGTCAAG
>CACZQQ010000124.1 GCA_902783355.1 uncultured bacterium | reverse complement strand
CTAGCCCTCCCTCTGGGTGCGGAACTGGCGCGGAGAGACCTTCCAGTACTTCCTGAAGCGGCTGGAGAAATAGAGGGCGTCCTGGAAGCCGCAGCGGCGGCCGACTTCGCCGACGGACAGATCGGTGGAGTTGAGCAGCCTGGCGGCCCGCTGCATCCGCTTGTGGTTCAGCAGCGCCATGGGCGAGAGGCCGAAATGGCGTCGGCAGAGGGTGCAGAAGCGCGGCACGGAAAGATAGACGCGCGCCGCCAGTTCCGCCAGCGTGTGTGCCTCCTGCAGATGGCTCTCCAGATAGTTCTCAAGCTCCTGAAAGGCGGGCGGCATCGAACCGCCCTGGCCAGTGGTGAGCAGCCGCTTCAAATCGTGGAACATAAGCTCTGCCTGCAGCGAGAGCATCTTCTGGTCGGCCGCGCCCGGACGGCTCACCTCGCGGTAGATCTCGTGGCAGTGGAAGAGGAAACGTTCGCCCGCCTCCGCATTGGAATATAGGTGGTTCGGCGCAATTCCCGACTCGCGGACAATCTGTTCAATGGCGCTGCCGCCGATGACCAGCCAAGTGTGGTCCCACGCGCCAGTCTGCAAGCCGTATTCGCAGACGACACGCCTGTCCCACAGGATGAAGCAGCCGCCTGCCTCCATATGCGCCTCGCCTCGCAAACCGGCCCAGGCCTGCGTATGGAAGAACATGAGGCAATACTGCGGGATGGGCGTCACGGCCAGACGCTTTGGCGTGTCCTCCACAATCTCGTGCAGGCCGACGCCGCGGATGTAGATGGCGTCGCCGCCCTCGTCTCCCCTGCGCGGATTCAGATAGTATGTGCCATTCTTGAGTGGCATGGCTGTACTATAATCGGATATCACATATTTTTCAACACAAAATAACTAAATCCCGCTCTTGTGAAAACGAAAAAATGAAATATAATTTCATTGAATCCTGAATTTCCTTCTTTTGAGTCCGCAATTCCCATCCAGGAGCAAGCCATGTCCAGCAACGTTCAAAAGATCCGCGAAGCCTTTGCCGCCGGCGAGGGCATCTTCCGTCTGGCCCCCAACTGGGTCCCGCGCAGCTTCTGCATTCCGGGCCGCCGCATCAAGCTCCATCCCGACGACTACTACGCGCTGGGCAGCGCGCGCGGCGGTCTCGACGAGCGCTGGCTGGGCTGCACGACGCCCGCCGACAACGGCCCGCTGACCGGCAAGAACGAAGGCATCAGCCATCTCGTCGCCGCCGACGGGACGCTGATTCCGCTGACCGAGGCGGTGGAGGAACTCGGCGCGGAGCTGCTCGGCAGCCGCCTGTGGGACAAGTACCACGGCTGGCCCGTCTACTCCAAGTTCTTCGACAATCTCGGCCCGCTGCCGCACCACATCCACCACCGCGACCAGCACGCCGCCCTCGTCGGCATGCGCGGCAAGCCCGAATGCTACTACTTCCCGCCGCAGCTCAACAACCACGGCGGCCACTTCCCCTTCACCTTCTTCGGCATCATTCCGGGCACCCCGAAGGAGACCATCCGACAGTGCCTTGTCAACTTCACCAAGGGCGACAACAAGCTGACGAACTACTCGCAGGCCTACCGCCTGGAGGCCGGAACCGGCTGGGATGTGCCGCCGGGCATCCTCCACGCCCCCGGCAGCCTCTGCACCTACGAGCCGCAGGTCGCCAGCGACGTCTTCGCCATGTACCAGAGCCTCGTGGACGATCAGCTCATCGACGAGGCCCTCCTCTGGAAGAACTGCCCGCAGGACAAGCTCGGCGACTTCGACTACCTCATGGAGGTCATCGACTGGGAGGCCAACGTGGATCCCGACTTCTACGCCCACCACTTCATGCGTCCGAAATTCGTCCGCCCCGAAGAAGAGATGAAGGCGGAGGGCTACATCGACAAGTGGATCACCTACAAGTCGCCCGCCGTCTCCGCCAAGGAGCTGACCGTCCTGCCCGGCCGCCGCGTCACCGTCAAGGACGGCGGCGCCTACGGCCTCATCATGATGCAGGGCCACGGCACCATGAACGGCATGCCCATCGAGACGCCCGCCCTCATCCGCTACGGACAACTCACCCGCGACGAGTACTTCGTCTCCGAGGCGGCCGCGCAGGCGGGCGTCGTCATCGAGAACCCCTCCGAATGCGACCCCATCGTCATGCTCAAGCACTTCGGCCCCGGCAACCCCGACCTCAAGCTCGGTTGATTCTTTTGTCAAGTTCTGCCTTGTCCTGTTCGAAATTGTCCACCTATCCCATCAGGAGAAAGTCCCATGAGAAAGATGAACTTCACGCTCATTGAACTGCTCGTCGTGATCGCGATCATCGCGATTCTGGCGGCCATGCTTCTGCCGGCGCTGGCGAAGGCGCGCGAGAAGGCGCGCGCCATCAGCTGCCTCTCCAACGCGAAGCAGTGCGGCCTGTACATGGTCATGTACATGGAGGACAACAACTCCACCATCGGGTTGCGCATGTCCGTCGCCGGCCTGGGCACGACCCACTGGGCCAAGCTGCTCCAGCACAACAAGTACATTCAGGGCGACAAGACGGCGGGCTGCCCCGCCACCACCAAGACCGACATCGCCGCCGAGCAGACCTTCGGCACCTACCTCTACGGGCCGGGCACCGGCACGGGCAACGCCGTCAGCGACTACTGCATCTATAACAAGAGCGTCGCCACCCATCTGACCGACGGCACGGACGGCATCGTCATCAACGCGGGCCGCTTCACCTCCTCCAGCAACGTGATGCTACTGGCCGACGGCGCCCTCAGCGGCACCGACGACACGCAGTGCGACATGCTGCTCATGAAGAACACCTCCGGCCCCGCCATCACGGGCCGCCATGGCGACCGCGCCAGTATCACCTTCGGCGACGGCCACGCCGCCTCCATGAAGCCCATGGACCTCTGGTACCTGACGCAGGAGAACAAGAGCGACTACGCCTGCCCCAGCGGCGTCAAGTTCCTCTACCACATGCCCGGCAGCCCCAACTGCGTTTCCACCTATCCGTGACGGCGCCTGCGGCGCCCGACGGCTTTTCACCGCCGGCACCCAACATCCCCCCGGAAGCGCCTTGGGCTTTCAGGGGGGGCGGGGAGCGCGCGCCAAAGTGGCGCGGGGCAGGTTGAACCGCGCTATAGGGGGTTCGGGGGGCGCGAGCCCCCCGTCGTTTGTAACTTCCAGTTGAAAAGAAAAAGAACATGAAAAGACTTCTCCTTGCCGTCGTGCTGCTTTCGCTCTTTGCGCCGCTTTCCGCGATGGACGACGCCGAATGGGCCGCCATGAAGAAATCGGCGCTGGAGCGGCAGCGGCGCCTCATCTACGACAACGACGACGACGACCTCATGTACCAGCAGGGCGGCGGCGCGGAGAGCATGTCGGTGGAGAAGTTCCTCGCCCTGCGCACAAGCTATCTGGCGGGTTCAGCCTTCGACACGATGATCAT
>CACZQQ010000123.1 GCA_902783355.1 uncultured bacterium | reverse complement strand
CGTTGACTTGAAGGCTGTGTTCCCCATGAGGGTAGGTAATTGAAAGCTGCAAAGCAGCAGCGCACGGAAGTGCGCAACCTTGCGTAACCGCTGGCAAGCGCCCGCAGGGCGCGCAGCCTGCGGAAAGGCCAATCCAAATCTCTCGGCGCCCGCAAGGGCGCCACCCCTCGGGGTGGCGTAGGCCACGCCAGCGTGCACAACCTACCCTCATGGGGAACAGCGCGTTTGTGATTTCAGGAAGACAATTACGTACAGATTACGTTCAGCCGGCACAGGCAGGCCAGCCTCAAACCGAGGCCATATTGCAGGCGTTGCCGCCGAAATCATATTCTAAGGCAGGGCTTGTCCTTATACTTTCTTTCTCAAGAGGGCAGATAAAACAGCCATTCTGTCACGCCCTTCCGCCTTCGCGCTACGGCAGGACAAGTGCGGACGCGGGACGGATGAGAGGGCATATCTCCGCAGGCTGCGCGCCCTGACGGGCGCTTACCTGCGGTTACGCAAATCGCGCACTGCGTGCGCCGCCGCTGCGCGGCGTATCGACGGCGGGGCGCTGTCGCCACGCACACCCGACCCGCGCGCAAGTCGCTTCACGGTGGGGCCGGTGCCGCCGACGTGAAGTCGGCGGGTGCCGTGCCGTTTCCAATCAGAAGCTGGCGGTCAGGTTCAGGCCCCAGCAGGCGTTGAAGGCGTTGTTGTTCTCGTCCTCCTTCCAGTCGCGGCGGACGCGGCTGTCGAGCGCCCATGCCATCTGGACGTAGGTCCCGATGGAGACGTTCTCGCTGATTTCGTATTTCAGGGTGGGCTGGACGCAGAGGCTGTAGACGGCCGTGTGGCTGGTGCAGCCCGTGTATTGATGGTTGCCGCACCACAGTTCCACGGGGCACTCGAAGGCGAGGTTCTCGCTGACAGCCGTCAGCTTCTGCTCGAAGGTGACGTTGACGTTCGCCTTGATGACGTCGTTCTCGAAGTCGTGGACGAAGGCGAGGCCGGGGCTGAGGAAGAGGTCGGTCGCGTTGACGTCGATTTCATACTCCTTGGTGTCGGCGTTGTGGGTGTGGGCGCCGTCGCGGGGGTAGTTGTAGTAGATGTAGTCGCAGGTGAACTCCAGGGTGCCGAGGCCGGGGAGGTCGGCGAGGCTGAAGGTGAAGCCGGCCTTCCAGTCCCACTCCTCCACGTTGTGCCGGTTGTCGCAGGCGTCCGTCTCGTCGACGATGGCGGTGCCGCCGACATGGAGGGCGAAGTTGTCCGTGACGCCCCATTCGGCCGTCAGGTCGATGGTGTTGATGGGATCGGGATTGCCGACATTGCCTTCGGACATGTAGCGGGAGGTGTGGTCGAGGGAGAGTTCCAGCGAGGGCAGCCAGGCGGGGCGGCCGTTCTCCTCCGCCTCCTGGGCGAAGGCCGCGCCGGCCACAAGGATTCCACTCAAGGCACAGATGACGAGCTTGTTCAGTTTCATGGTTTTCTTCATTTGTTTTATCTTATTGGGGTTAAGAAAGTTGCGACTAATCCTTCTTTTTGCCGCAACAGCACGGCTTGCCGGCGCCGCAGTTGCAGCATCCGTCGCAGGAATGCTTCTTCAGGGCATGGCGCACCGCCAGCACGAAGAGGCAGGCGATGGCCAGGCCGATGACGATGTTCGCAATCATTGCAGGACCTCCGTTGTCATTGTTTCAGGGTGTCCGCCTTGGGGGCAGGGCGGAAGACGGCATACAGGACGAAGGCAATCACGGCCAGCGCCGCGATCTGTCCTGCGCCGAAGGAGGCGCCTGCCCAGAAGAAGACGCCGAGGCGGAAGCAGACCAGCGACAGGCAGTAGCCGACGAAGAGCTGGAAGCCGATGGCGGCGAGGCCCCATTTGGCGCTTCCCATCTCGCGCCATGTGGTGGCGATGGCGACCATGCAGGGCGGGAAGAAGAGGTTGCAGACCATGAAGCTGAAGGCGATCAGCTTGGCGTAGGCGGCGGGGTTGGCGACGGCGGCGGGCACCATCTCGCCGAAGAGGACCTGGATGCCCTTGAGGGTGCCGCCGGCGACGTCGGGCGAGAGCAGCGCCAGCGTGGCGGTCGCCTGCTCCTTGGCGATTTCGGCGGAGACGCAGGCGACGGCGCCCTGCCAGTTGCCGAAGCCGAGGGGCTTGAAGATCCACGCGAAGCACTGGCCGATGTCGTGCAGGATGCACTGCTCAAGGCCCTCCGCGCTTTCGGGATCCACCAGGTTGAGGCCCCAGTCAAAGTGCATCAGCAGCCAGAGGACGATGCAGGCGGAGAAGATGATGGTTCCGGCCTTGATGGCGTAGCCCTTGCCGCGCTCCCACGTGTGGAGCAGGACGCCCTTCAGGCTGGGCATGTGGTAGGCCGGCAGCTCCATCACGAAGGGGGCCGCCTCGCCCGCGAAGGCCCTTGTCTTCTTCAGGGCGATGCCGCCCAGCACGACGATCGCGATGCCGATGAAGTACATGCTGGGGCCGACGAGGTTGCTGTCCGGGAAGAAGGCGGCCACGATCATGGCGATGATGGCGACCTTGGCGCCGCAGGGGAGGAAGGTCGCCAGAATGATGGTCATCCGGCGGTCGTTCTCGTTCTCGATGGTGCGTGTCGCCATGACGGCGGGGACGCCGCAGCCCGTGCCGACCAGCATGGGGATGAAGGACTTGCCGGAGAGGCCGAAGCGGCGGAAGATGCGGTCCATGATGAAGGCGATGCGCGCCATGTAGCCGCAGTCCTCCAGGAAGGCCAGGAAGAGGAAGACGATGAGGATCTGGGGCAGGAAGCCGAAGACGGTGCCGACGCCGCCGACGATGCCGTCCAGGACCAGGCTCTTGATGAAGTCGTTGGCGCCGATCTTGTCCAGAGCGGCCTCCACCAGGCCGGGGATGCCTGGAATCCAAAGTCCGTATTTGGAGGGATTTGGCGCATTCTCTTCGGCGGCGGCCGCCTTGTTCTCAAGGTACGCTTCGTAGTCGATGGTCTCCGTGTGGTCGATCTCGCCGCTCTCCTCGTCCTCGAAATAGACGGGCACCTTCAGCAGGGCGGCCAGCTGCGGGAAGTCGATCTTGAACTCCTCCTCCTCGCCTGCGGTCGCCTCGTGGGGCTCGACCTCCTTCGCGGCCGCCAGGAGCGCCTGCCTTTCGGCCGCGTCCTGCGACAGCAGCGCGAGATAGAGGGCGCCCTGGCCGCCGTCCGTTCCCCCGGCGGCGACCAGGGCCTTGCCCTTCTCCACAAGGGCGGCGGCCTCCTGCGCGGCCTCCTCGGCCTCCTTCACGAAAGCCGCGTTCTCCCCAACGGCCTTCGTGTAGGCGGCCTCGAACTTTTCCACGCGCAGGCAGGCGTCGCCATAGTCTCCCGAGACGGATTCCCACGTCTCCGGCTCGAATTCGACCTCTTCCACGGGGGCTTCGTATTCAGGCTCTTCCGGAAGCGGTTCGCCCTTGGCCCAGGCCCGCGCGCAGGCCAGCTGCCACGCTTCCTTCGCCTCCGCGTTCGACGCCTCGATCTCCGCGTTCCTCTCCGCCAGCGCCGCCTTGGCGTCGAAGGCCTTCTCGGCGGCGGCGTTGCGCGCCTTGACCTCCTTCGAGGTGAAGAGCGCGCTGTCGGTCGTCCAGGCGACGAACCAGCCGTCGCCGAAGACGCCGTCGTTCGCCCAGTCGGTCATCCATGTGCCGACGGTGGAGACGGAGACCCAGTACATGAACCAGATGATGACGGCGAAGATGGGGAGGGCCAGCACGCGGTTGGTGGCCACGCGGTCGATCTTGTCGGAGAGCGACAGGCTGCCCGAGGCCGCCTTCTTCCTGACGGTCTGGCCGACCACCTTCTTGACGTAGGCGTAGCGCTGGTTCGTGACGATGCTCTCGGCGTCGTCCTCCATCTCCTTCTCGCACTCCTTGATGTGCTCCTCAAGATGGACGGCGAGCTCCGCGTCGAGGGCGAGCGTCTTCATGACCTCCTCGTCGCGCTCGAAGATCTTGACGGCGAACCAGCGGAGGCTGCGCCGGTCCACCTTCGTGTCGATGGACTCCTCGATGTGG